>CAMJES010000169.1 GCA_946404705.1 uncultured Ruminococcus sp.
TACACCGATAAAACGAACGAAAGACATCGCAAGCTTTCCGATATTATAAAAACAGCGTCGGAAGAAGCAAAAGCTGCTTCCGAAAAAATCAGCAGCGGACTTCATAATGTTACAGAAGCGCTTCAGGATTCGGCATCCGCAAGCAGCGCAGGCAAAAACATAGGCCTTGCACAGATAAAGGACGGCGTCAGCGAGCTTTCCGCTGCGATCAAAGGCATTTCCGACGCTATAAGAGATATGTCGGGTGCGCTTTCGGGCGGCGGAGAGTTTATCCCCGATATTTCCATGGAATTATCGGCGCTTGCCGACAGCATTTCACAAGCTTCAAGCGCGCTCGAGCTTATCGCTTCCGGCACCGAGGATATCTTTAACGGAATAACCGTTGACCATGACAGCATTTATAACGGTTTGCTCGATTCCGCAGACGGCTTCAAGGAGCTTTGTGACGCTCTGAACAAAACCGATGAATCTACCGATGATATCAACGCAATTTTCGACAACACTACCGACACGGAAAAGGAAGTAAATTCATCGCTCGGTCTATTCTCCGACGCATTTGACGCGTTCACAGTCACGACCGAAACGCTTACCGAGATATCGGGCGAAATAAGCGAGCTTTTCGACTTTTTGAACAGCGTCGAAACAGTTGAGATCGGCACTCCCGATGAAAGCATAAAGGATGATACCGAAAATCTCTTTGCTTCCATAACATCATTCATAGACGCAGCAAACACGCTTAATGTTCAGGCTTCGAACGCAGGCGTAACTCTTTCGGATAACCTTGTCAAAATAAACGAGCAGACCTATGTCGTCAGCGATATTCTCACCGATATGCTCGATATTGACGATGACGAAGATTACATCACGGATACTTCCGATGTTGATATGGATAAGATCAGAAGCGGCAAAGTCTACAAATGCGTCAATTACGGAAAGATATGCGGCGACCTCAACGTTGGCGGCATTGCAGGGCAGATGTCTATCGAATATGACTACGATCCCGAGGACGACATTTCCGGCGGTGCAAATTCCGCTTTAAACCAAAAGCTTGAAACCAAGGCGGCTGCCGTACAGAACAGGAACTACGGCGAGATAACTGCAAAGAAAAACTGCGCAGGCGGAATTGTGGGTCAGATGAATCTCGGTGTGCTGAAAGAGTGTGCGGCTTTCGGAAAGATAACCTCCGAAAGCGGAGATTATGTCGGCGGCGCAGTCGGAAAATCCTCAGCCAAGATAATCGGCTGCTATGCAAAAGCTATGATTTCAGGCAGGAATTACATCGGCGGTATCGCAGGAAGCGCCGACACGGTGCGCGGCTGTTATTCGCTTGTTGATATCATCGGCTGCGAGTCGTATTACGGTGCGGTCTGCGGCAGCGCCGAGGGCGATTTTTCGGGCAACTACTTTGTATCAGACGAACTCTGCGGACTGGACGGCGCAAGCTACAAAGGCTGTGCAGAGCCTATCCCCTATCAGATGCTTATCACTATTCCGAATATGCCCGAGGAATTCCTCACATTCTCGCTCAAATTTATCGCGGACGATACGCTTGTGAGCGAAACGGAATTCTCTTACGGCGACTCGTTCGATGAAAGCATTCTCCCCGAAATTCCCCAAAAAGACGGCTGCTACGCAAAATGGGATTATGATTCTTTGGAAAACCTCTGCCTTGACACAGAGATATACGCCGAATATTTCACCGTTATCTCTACTATCAGCTCGGATAATTTCCGCAACGGCGGACACCCGATATGGCTTGCTCAAGGCAGCTTCACTGAGGAGGATTCGCTTGCGGCAAAGCAGAACGAATACCGAAATCAAACTCCGGTAAAGCTTTTCTTTATGGATAAGACCGAGCTTTGCGAAAGCTGGACGCTGACAGTTCCGAATGACCGAAACGATACGCACACCTTCCGCTACCTTGTGAATTCCGAGAGCAGATTTGAACCGGATATTTATGTCAAAGCTCCAAGCGGCGAATGGGTAAAAGCGGAAACGCTGCTCATCGGCAGCTATCTCTGCTTTGACGCAGACGGAAATTCCCCCGAAATTCTTGCGGTATACAAAACCTTGAACATAACTCTTATAGCTATCGCAGCCGCAGGAACAGTTGTCATTGTTCTCGCAATAATTCTAATTATCAGAGCAGTAAAAAAGCACAAAAAAGCAAATAAAGCATAAAAATACTTCGGGCAAGGCGTTCAGCCGAACCCGAAGTATTTTTTATTTCGTTTCATTATGAAAACGTTCTCGGTTCAAAAAGGAAATCAAAGCTTCCCTTTTCTGTGCAAAGGCAGGTTTCAAGAACGTTTGATAGAATTTTCAGCTTGTTCAAGACGCTTTCGGGGCTGTCGGTAAAAATCGTTTCGTCAAGGAAAAGCGTCATAACGGCAACGATTATCTCCGCACTTTCGCGCGGTGTTTGAGTGCGTATTGAGCCCTCGTCAACGCCCTCTTTCAGAAGCTCCGTCAAAATAGGTGAAATTTCCTGAATTGCGATAGTTTTCATCTTATAATGTATATCCCTGTCATCGAGGATATGAAGCTCTGTGAGCATATTGCGCTCGGTCTTGCTGAATTCTTTCTTCACCGTGCTGATAAAAAGGCGCTTTATCTTTTCAATAGCGCTCATTTCGGGAAGATTGCGTATCGTTTCAAAATAATCCCTTGTTATCCTGCGGTAGCTGCGTTCGATGACCTCGTAGAGTATCTCATCCTTGCTTTTAAAATAGTAATAGATGCTGCCTTTCCCTATTCCGGCTTTCTTTGCTATCGCTTCAACGGATATCTCGGCATAAGGAACAGTTACCATCAACTCTTCCAATGCGTCAAAGATCAGTTCTTTTTTATCCTGCTTTTCTTGTTTCATATTATTCTCCAAAATCAATAAATAACGTTGCTGAATAGTTTGCATATTTGCATTATATCACATATTTTTTTCCATTGCAATATTTTTTCAAAAATAACTTGACTGGCGGTCGAAAATGTGATAAAGTAATAATAACGGAATTCGACCCGAAGTCGAATTTCTTTTTAACTTAATTTCGACCGGTAGTCGAAATTTGTCCGAAAGGAGTTTTTTATATGGGTATTTCAGAAATTGCTGCTGTCGCAGGCGGCATTGTCGGCTTGGGTGCCGTTAGCTCGGTGATCGGTGCTTATACGCTTTTCAGCCGCACTATCCCACGCCAGAACAAAGTTAGAGTCAATGTTGAAAAAATGGCTGACGGTTATAAGTGGAAGGATTATTACGTTATGATCCACGAATGTCAGCAAATTATGTCTGCGCGCAAATGTGAAAATATTTCTATCCGTTCAAAGGACAATCTTAAGCTCTGCGGCTACTACTACGCTGCCGATGAGCCGTCCGACACGATCGTTATCGCAAGCCATGGATTCACGAGCAAGGCGCTCAACGACATTCCGACAATCGGCTGTTTCTTCATTAACGAGGGATACGATGTGCTTGCCGTTGACAACCGTGCGCACGGAAACAGCGACGGCGCTTATGTAGGCTTTGGAATCCTTGACCGTTTCGATATGCTTGGCTGGATAAAATATGTTCACGAACGCTTCCCCGAAAAGAAGATCATTCTTTACGGAGTTTCAATGGGCGGTGCGACCGTACTTATGAGTTCGGGCTTTCCCGAGGTTCAGGAATATGTTTCCGCAATAGTTGCAGACTGCGCATTTACTTCGCCGCGTGAGGTTTTTAAGTTCGTTCTGACACATAACTACCACCTTCCCACATTCCCTATTCTTAATATTGCCGATGAGCTTTGCAAAGTAAACGCCGGCTACCACTCTGACGATTATTCCACGCTTGACGCACTCGAAACGAACCAAATCCCCATTCTCTTTATCCACGGCGCAGATGATGATTTTGTTCCCACGGAAATGTCACGCATAAACTATGCTGCCTGCAAATCCCCGAAGGAGCTGCTTATTATCGAGGGCGCAGGACACGGCGGCGCATATTACGAAAATCACGAGCTTTGCGATAAAACAATGAAGGAATTCTTCGCAAAATATGTTAAATAAAATTTTAAAAGGAGGAAATGTGCTTCTATAAGAAGCATTAACAGATTTATGAAAGTGAAAGATTATCATAAGGATCTGCTTATAAACGGAACCGTGATGCAATGCTATCCGCTTTCTGCGGCGCAGATGCTGCATTATAACACAGTCAGAGTTTGCTCACATCCCGAAGTTCTCAACATCGGCACAGGACTTTACATAAAGCTTGATGTTGACTTCAACATACTCAAAGGTGCGATAAAGCAGGCTATAATGCACATGGATTCTGCCCGTCTGCGTTTTACAACGGACGAAGATGGCAAGGTTTACCAGTATGTTATACCGTTTGACGACCGCGACTTCCGCGTTTACGATTTCTCCGACAAAACCGAGGAGGAATGCAACGAGATCTTCCGCAAATGGACTGCCGAGCCTATGGCGACCTACAATTCCTGCATGAACCTTGTACATATGATAAAAATGCCCGATGGCTACAACGGCATCTATATGAAGGTCAACCATATGACAATGGATTCATCGTCCATAATCACCTTCTACACCGATGTTCTTGAAAATTATGCTCACAAGGTATATGGCTATGCCGAGCCTAAACCGATGTATTCCTACATTGAACAGCTAAAAAAAGACCTTGCTTACGAGGATAATTCGCCGCAGTTAAAGCGCGACGAGGAATACTTCATCGAAAAGAACAAAGGCCCCGAGCCTATCTATACCGACTTTGCAGGTATGGGCAGACTTCTTACCCAGCGCCGTGAAACGGGCAATCCCGAGCTTCGTGACGTTATCCTCAACTGCGGAAATACCCAAGCCGATATCTCTGTATTCCAGCTTGAAAAGGAGCCGACCGAGCGTCTTATGCAGTTCTGCGAGGATAACAACGTTCCGTTCGTACAGCTTATCATGATGGCAATGAGAACCGTTCTTTCCAAGTTCAACGATAATCAGAAGGACGTTTCCATTAAAACCGTTGTCGCAAGACGAGGAACGCTCTCCGAAAAGCGCAGCGGCGGCACAAGAGTTCACTTCTATCCCGTCCGTACAATAATTGAACCCGAAACTCCGTTCATGGAAGCAATAAAAATGATTCAGGCTGAACAGACCAAGGCTTTCCGCCATGCAAACTACGACCCCGTCAAGGTACTTCGTATGCCCTCTCAGTACGGCAAGGCAAGACCGGGCGGAACTTACGACTGTATGTCTATCACATATCAGCCGATGAGCCTTCGCGCAAAGAATACGGATATTCCCGATATCCCCTACAAGTCCGCAGGGTACACAAACGGCGTTGCGTCACAGCCGCTTTACCCCACAATCATG
>CAMJES010000170.1 GCA_946404705.1 uncultured Ruminococcus sp.
GATAGTGAATATATGCTCGCTTGAAAACGCAGGAACTCCCGTAATGTCGCCCGTTTCACCATTTACTCCGAGGGCAATGCGCGATGTTATGCTTCGGGCAGGCTTCAAAAAAATGCAGCAGGAAACTGTATCTATCGAAAGCCTTAACGGTGTAAATATGAAAAAAGGAGGACTTAAATGATTAAAAAGATCAGCAAATGGCAACTTGTGTTTTTACTGCTTATATGCCGTATTTTTACGTTAATGACATACGTTCCCGTCTTTTCACAGAACGGCGGTATTTCGCTTCGACTTAAAGCAGCTGTCATATCCGTTTTGATACAAGCTCTGCTTATAATACCGCTTGTACTTTTGGAACGTGACGCTCCGCATAAAACTGTCACGGAAATTATTTTTGATAAAAACAAGGTACTCGGTTTTATTGCGGCAGTTTTGTATCTGTTATTCTTTATCTCGCTTTGTACGGGACAAGTCCTTCATTACGTTGATTTTCTGAGCGAGAGCTTTTTAAACGGGCGAAGGCTGTTTCCGCTTGCTGCGCTTCTGCTTGTATGCTTATATTGCGCATACTGCGGAACGGAGGGGCTTGCACGAAGCAGCGTTGTTATGATAATTCCTTTTATTCTTATGCTCGCAATTATGACAGCAGAGGCACGAAACTCGTTCAGTATAAACAACTTTTACAATGAAAAAGGAACATCGGGTCTTTTCGGAGCGGTTATGGACGACCTCGCGCGGAACGGTGAGATCGTTGCTGCGGCTTTTCTGATGAAGAATGTCAGGGATGACTTCAAATGTGCGGTTTACTGGCTGCTTGCAGCAAAGCTTGTTGTGACATCGGTCGTTTTCGCCCTGATAACAGGAGTATTGGGCGATTATGCCAATGAAACCGACTATCCTTTTTTAGCTGTTGGTTCATTGACAGAGTCGGGCTTGTTCCGTCAGAACGGTGCGCTTTATCTGATAATATGGACTATTTCAGCAGTTATAAGCATCTCTGTTTTTATAAGCATTATTTCGGGTTTATCCGAGGAAATTATGCCTGAATTAAAGCTGAAAAATTCAATTTCCGCTTTGGCTGTTTTTATTGTTTCAGCGTCATTTATGTATTTTAAAACAGATTTTTCACTTGTCAGAAACACAGTCTGCGGAGGCGTTTCGCAGTTTCTCCTGCTTGCAGTCATTCCGTTTTTAGCTTTTATGCAGGATAAGATCAAAAACAGAAAGGGGCAGGTACGAAATGAGATTTAAAATGTGCATTATGCTTGCGTCAATTATAGTGACGTCATTCCTTTTAAGCGGCTGCTTTGGCGGAGTTGAGGTCAACGACCGTGCGTTTGTTCAGATAATGGGCATAGATAAATTCTCGGACGTTTACTCTGTCAGCCTGCAGCTTTATCAGCCGAGCGGAAACGGCACTCCCGATACAGAGAGCGAAAATTCCGTCTGCATAAACGGCGAGGGAAAAGATCTTAACTCGGCGATTTCTGCCTGCGAAGTGCGTTCGGGAAATAAGATTTTTTTAGGGCATCTTAAATCTATCATTCTCGGGAACGGTATAGCAAGTCCTGCCGATGAGCTGAACACACTTATAAGTTTGAGATCCAACTTTGGAACAGTCCCCTTATCCTGTCCTGTTTTTTACAGCTATGCTCCATTTGAGATCACCTCGCTTATTTCCAAAGAGGGGCTATATTCTGCCGAGCATCTGACCGATCTTATCAAAAGCAATTCTGATTTTGGGAAAACCTTTTATGCTCCCGTTTGCGGCATTTTACGAGCAGACCTGCATCCTGCAGGGTATAAAGCAATACCTGACGTTTATATCAACGGTGACGATGCCGCATTTGACGGCGCTGTCATAAAAAAGGACGGACTATACGATATAAAATTAAATGACAGCGAACTGAAAGGTTACATTATCCTTTCGGACAGCTTTAAAAAAGGCAGCAGACTTCTTATAGGAACGAACGAAAACGCATCTGCTGAAATACTGTGTTCAAAAAGCTGTATTACCGCCGAAAATGCAGACGGAAAACTTATGATAAATGCCAAAATCACGCTTAAACTCGGTATTCCCGACAAAATAACGGATAAACATAAAGCTGCAAGCGAAGTCTGCACAGCAGTTCGGGATAACTGCATAGCCTCTTATTCAAAAACAGCTTGGGAAAACGGTATTGATATTTTTGATATATATTCTGCCGTTAGGCGCTGTTGTCCTGAGATGCTTGACGATACAGATTTCTCCAAGCTGCTTCGGGAAAGCGTTATTTCGGTCAAAGTTACCGCAAAATCAGCCTAACAGTCAAAGCGCTGAAAACAAAACCGGTAAAATCGGCTGTCAGCGATGAAACAAGTGAGTGGCGAGTATTCTTTACATTTGTTGCGCCGTAATAAACTGCAAGTGTATAAAACGTTGTTTCGGTCGAGCCTAAAATAACGCTTGCGACCCTGCCTGCAAAGCTGTCGGGATGGACGTTTTCAAGGATCGACTCATAAACCGCAAGCGCTCCGCTTCCCGAAACAGGCCGCATTACAGCAAGCGGCAGACATTCGCCTGGGAATCCCAAGAAATCGGTAAGCGGCTTTAAAAGCTGTGCGATGATATCCATTCCTCCCGACGCTTTGAACATACCTATCGCAGTTATCATTGCGATAAGCGAAGGAAGGATACCGATTCCGACAACAAGGTTTTCCTTTGCTCCCTCGATAAACTCATCAAATACTTTGACCCTGCGGAATAACCCGTATAAAATGATTATCCCGATAAAAATAGGTATTAGAAGATTTGTAAATTCTGTCATTTCAAGTTTCCTCTTTCGAACGCTTTTCATTTTTATGTCCTATTTTTGAGATACCGTCAAGAGCAATTGCCGATATCAAGCCTGCCGCAAGCGCCGCGACAGACGTTATAACAACACAAGGAAAAATTTCCATCGGAGCTGCCGAGCCGTGTTTTGAACGAAGCGAAGCCGCCGTTGTTGGCAGCAGCGTTATTGAAGCAGTATTAAGAACCGAAAATACTATCATATTGCGCGTGGCAGTACCATTCGCTTTTTCTTCCGATTCGAGCGCTTTCATGGCTTCTATTCCAAGCGGCGTTGCAGCGTTTCCAAGTCCGAGAATATTTGCGGTCACGTTTAAACAGATAGCATGGAAGGCTTTTCCGTTTAGGTCAAGATTTTTGAAAATCAGCCGTGCAAAAGGACGGAATGCCGCGGAAAGCTTATCGGTCAGATGTGATTTCTCGGCAACTTTCATAAGCCCACCCCACATACACATTCCGCCGATAAGATACAAAAAAAGTTCCACCGCTTCAACGCAGGAATTTATCGCTGCATCGGAAACCTCGGCGCTTTTTCCGTTAAATATTCCGCAGACTACCGAAAAAATTATCATCGCTGCAAATATTATATTCATCATTTGGCATTTCTCCTTGACTTTTTTCAGATTTTTTATAAATACGCTGTCACTTTGATATCACCCAAATACACTAAGAGCTGTTTACTAATGTATTTTGAAAAACGGCACATCAATTCGGCCAGCATTTTCTTTAAACAGTTTTCTGTACGCAACAAGCGAAACAAATTGCGTTTAAAATGCAGAAAACAACGTATATCCGTCATTTTGCACGGATGAAACAAATATTAGTATGTTATTTTGTTATTTTTACATACAAAAAAGTCATAATTGTCTACCATATTTACCATTAAATGATAAACAATTCACAATTCTTATTTGACAAAAATTAGCAAAAAGTATATAATTTTAGTAGCAAAAGAACCACAACGTATTCGTAAGTTTTCCGCTTACAGAAAGGATATAATATGAAAGCAACAGGAATCACCCGTAAAATTGATGAACTCGGAAGGATCGTTCTCCCTATCGAACTTCGCAGAGGTCTTGATATAGGCGAAAAAGACGCTCTCGAAATATATGTTGAAAATGATTCCATTATCCTCAAGAAATTCAGAAAATGTTGTCTATTCTGCGGCAGCGAGGAAAATATCATTGACTTTAAAGGCAAAAACATCTGCGGCGAATGCATTTCACAGCTGAAAAAATAATCTGATAAATTATTATGACAAGCATATTTATTTTATTACAGGGGTTTTATTCATTTAAGTTAGTGAGGTGTTTTTTCTGATCTTTGTCAACATTGAGGATATACTGCCCGGAATGTGTCTTGCACGAAGCGTAAATTTTTATGACATTGCCACCCAAAAGGCCCACACTATTGAAGCGGGACATATCCTTTCCGATATGGCAATAACACAGCTCAAATCTGCTGAAATACACGGAATTTATGTTGATACATACAAAAGCAAAATCAGAGTGATCTCCTCGATAAATCAGGAGATCCGCGCAGAAGCAATATCCGGAATTCATCAGATGGCGGATAACTTCATGAACAGCGAAAAGGGCGTTTCAAAACAGGATGTTGAGGAGATCAGCTATACGACCCAAAAGCTGATAAACAGTTTGTCTGCCAACAAGGACATTCTCGTTAATATTGCTGACATAAAAATGTACGACGACTACACCTACCACCACAGTCTGAGCGTTGCGATAATGGCAATTGCGATCGGACTTGAACTCGGATTTAATAATTTCATGCTCAATGAAATTGGTACAGCAGGTCTTATGCACGATATCGGCAAGGTTTCAATTCCGGTCGAGATCATCACAAAACCGGGAAGACTTACACCGGAAGAGTTTGAGATCGTAAAAATGCATCCTGTTTATGCCGCACAGCATCTTCAGGAAAGGCATATCGTCAGCGATAACATTTACAAGGGTATCATCCAGCACCATGAAAAAATTGACGGCTCGGGCTATCCGAATCACCTTAAAGGAAGCGAGATCCACCCTTATGCAAGGATCCTTGCCGTTGCCGATGTATATGACGCGCTGACTTCAAACAGACCGTACAGAACGCCCAATCCTCCGAATGAAGCTATTGAATACATTATGGCAGGAATGGGAACACAGTTTGATGAAAACATTCTCCGCGCATTTCTGCGTAAGGTCGCGCCGTTCCCGACCGGTTCAATCGTCCAGCTTTCCAACGGCGAAAAAGGCTGTGTTATCAAAAATCATCCTAACAATCCGCTTCGCCCCGTTATTTCTATCCTTGATTCGAACAAATGCTACGATCTTTCAGAACAGGAAGAGCTTTTCAATATCGTTATTACCGGAATAGTTGAGAATTCACCGGAAAGCAACCAGATAATCAATATGTAATAAAAGCCATATTTCAGCTTGGATGACCCAAACTGAAATATGGCTTTTGATGTTTATACTAATTCCAAATCGTTCTATAGACAAAGCCGACAGATAGAATAATCCAA
>CAMJES010000171.1 GCA_946404705.1 uncultured Ruminococcus sp.
GGCGTTCACCCGATGGCAGGACGGGAGTTTTCGGGCTTTGAGTATTCGCTTGACGATCTTTTCGACAATGCAAGCTTCATTGTTACCCCCACCGAAAAAACTCCGCAGCAGAAGCTTAACCTTATTGAAGATTTTGCATATTCGATACACTTTAAAAAAGTTGTTATGGCAACTCCGCAGGAGCATGACCAAATAATCGCGTTCACAAGCCAGCTTGCACACGTTGTTTCCAACGCATACATAAAAAGCCCGACCGGCAGAAAGCAGCTTGGCTTCAGCGCAGGCAGCTTCCAAGACCTTACAAGAGTTGCCAAGCTCAACGAAGATATGTGGACGCCGCTTTTTATGCTTAACAAAGAGCCGCTTATTTTCGAAATAGATTATATCATCGACCGACTCAAGGAATACCGCGACTCGCTTGCAAACGGCGACAACGAACGTCTGCACGACCTGCTTCGTGACGGACGAATTCTCAAAGAAGAATGCAAAAAACTGTAAAACTGACGAAAGGACTGACAAAAAATGCACAATATCTGTCTTGCGTCGGCAGAGGACAAAAATGAAATACTTTCGCTTTATAAAACGATGCTCTACGGCGCCGCCGACTGGAATGAATACTATCCAAACGAGGAAACCATTGAGTTTGACCTGTCCCGAAACGCCCTGTATGTTATGAAAAACAGCGAGGGAGAGATAATAGCAGCGATCTCTGTTGATAAAGACGAAGAGGTCGATGCGCTGCCCTGTTGGGATAAGGAGCTTGCACCGGGCGCAGAGATCTCAAGACTGTGTGTCCGCAAGGATATGCAAAATCAAGGCATTGCAAAAACAATGATGCGGTATGTTTTTGATATCCTCCGAAAAGAGGGAAAAAAGAGCGTTCATATACTTGTGAAAACCGGCCACGAAGCAGCGCTTGCTTCATACGGTAAAATAGGGTTTCAAACCGTAGGCGAGTGCAATATGTTCGGTAAGGATTTTATTTGTATGGAAATAAAGCTTTGAAAATAATTTATGGGTGCGCTGATCAATATGAAGCTGTTTATAGCTTAATATTGATCAGCGTTTTCTTTGCAAACCTGTCAAAGTTCAGAGTATGAGAATAAAACGCAGTTTTAAGACCAAGATTCGTTAACGAAACTTTCGTCCGCTTCGCGGTTTTAACGGTAATTCCGAATTCCAAATTAAAAAGCAAGGTCTTTTATGACTTCTCCTGCTATGATAAGTCCTGCGACAGACGGTACAAACGCACAGCTTCCCGGTGTTTGTCGTTTTCCCGAAGCTTCGTCTGTTGGCAGGGGAGTTATCGGCTGTTCCTTCGAATACACGCATTTTAGGTGCTTTACGCCGCGCTTTTTCAGCTCGTACCGCATCACTCGTGCAAGCGGACACACCGAGGTCTTATAGATATCCGCAACCTCAAACGCTGTCGGGTCAAGCTTATTTCCTGCGCCCATTGAGCAGATTATCGGTGTATTCGCTGCTTTCGCTTTCATCACAAGCTCTATTTTCCCCGTTACCGTATCGATAGCGTCTATAACATAGTCATATTCGGAAAAGTCAAATTCGTCCGCAGTTTCGGGCGTGAAAAAGGTTTTATATGCTTTAAGCTTTATATCGGGATTTATATCAAGCACACGCTTTGCTGCGACATCGACTTTATATTCGCCTAACGTTGAATGGAGTGCGATTATCTGACGGTTGAGATTTGTCAGCGCAACGGTATCATTGTCGATAATGTCAAGCGCTCCCACTCCCGAACGAGCGAGCGCTTCTACTGCATATCCGCCTACGCCGCCTACGCCGAAAACTGCGACACGGGCATTGGCAAGCTTTTTCATTGCTTCTTCGCCGAAAATAAGCTCGGTTCTTGAAAACTGGTCGGTCATTTTCTGTTTTCCTTTCCGTTGAAAAGATAAATCTATTATTCTTCCGTATCGGACGGATATTCTTCCAAGCCGTTTTCCGTTTCCTCGGCGGTTTCGGTTTCCGCAGTTGCCGTTTCGGAAGTTTCGTCCTCCGCTGTATCTTCGCTTTTGAGAATAACTATCGCCTGACTGTACATCTGCTCATATCGTGTTTCAAACTTGTTTATGTTATAGTCGATAATGCCCTTCATAGGGTCGTTTAGGGTCACAAGGTCTGCGCTCATATTGAATCCTGCAAGCACAAAGCAATGCTCGTTAAGATACCAGTCGAGTTTTTCGCCCGTTGCGTTATCATACCAGCTTTCGTAATACTCAGGCTCTATCATTCCGTCTGTTGCCCAGCATATCACGGGTATTCCTTCTGCAAGGTAATCATAGAGAACATCGGGATGTGAGCCGGAGATGTTTATAACGTCATATCCGCCGCCGTGGTCGTCCAAATAGCTGTTTGCAGCCTTGACGATAGCGTTGGAAAAACAGCCGTAGCCGCGCGAAAACGGGTCGCCGATAAAATAGTCGAAGAAGCTGTCCTTATACAGCAGGTCGTCCTTATACTGCGCGTTTCCGCCCTTTGGAAGATAGTTTTTCGCAAGGTCGACCTTGTCAGCGTCAAAGCCTAAATATCTAAGGTATATTGTCAGCGCGGTTATCTCGCAGCCGACAGGAAGCTCGGGGTTTTGCAGCACCGATTCCATATCGATATAGACCGAATTTTGGTCATACTCCTTGCGCTGACGGCTCGTTATGACTGTCCTGCTTGAAGCGGTTTCGCCGTTTTCGTCCGTTTCGGTCGGAACGGTCGTTACTGTCGGCGCGTCCGTAACATCTTCGATATCAAAAACGTATGTCGTTTCCTCGGTCACGGTTTCAGAGGACATGACTTCCGTTTCGGACACGGAAGCCATTGCCTCGGCTGACGGAGTAACGTCAACGCTTTTTATGTTTCGTATGACCATTACAGCAACAGAAACGATTGCCGCAATAAGCACTAAACAAGTCACGGCTATTGCAAGCCGTATTATCATTTTATCCAAACTAAACTCCTCTTTTTCAGATAAATCTGAAGCTGTCAAAATTAAAGTTGGTTCCCGGCATAAATACAAAGCTTACAGCGGTTTTGCCCGTTATCTTTTCAATGTCAAAGCATTGCGAGCCGTAGTCTATGGAGTGCTTGAAGTTCACAAGCTCGGTTTTCTGAACGCCGTTTACGTTGTAGCGAATCTGGATAGCGTTTATCTCGTTCGGAGTGCTGCCGACGATCTCGATCTTGTCTGCGCCGCTGCCGAAATCAAGCTCGCCGAAGTCCATAACAACGTTGTTTCCGATATTTATGACCTTGTTGCCGCTTACCTCAAATTCATCGCCGTAGATATTTTCATAAGCGGCTGCGGTTATGCCGTTGAACGGGTCGTTTGCGTCTGCAAATGTAAAGCCGCCGAAAATATTGTTATCGCTGAATACAAAGTAAAGGTCGACCGTTCCGCAAATCGGTTTTGAGAGCGTGAATTTGCAGGGATAGGGCTTGTCCCAGCCGTTGTTGTGTGGGAACATAAGCTTTTCGATAAGCTCGCCGCCGTTGTCGGGGTCGCCTGCGTAAAGCTCAACGGGAATATCGCGGTTATTGCAGTTTCCGAGATAGAGCGTAAGCGTATCCGAGCCGTTTTTGCCGAATTCCACCGAGGAAAATCCGACAGCTGTCCTGCTGCGTATGCCGCCGACTGCGCCGTGTTCCATAATAGTGACGGGTTCGCTCGAGAATTTGAAATTGCAGGCAAGAACTTCGCTGTATGGGTCGATAGATGCTTGTCCGAGTCCCGTTATCTCAAACGGCAGGTCGGAAATTACCTGCGGATATTTTGAGCCGTTGTTTCCGTATATTCTTAGCGTGAATTTTCCGTCACCCTTTGCGGTGACTTCAATAGTATTATCCTCACCGACCTTCGCTTCCGCAAATTTTACGGGAACGCTGCTTTCGCTGACTGCCTTGCAGCTTATATCGGAGAAATCGGCATTTTCGGGGAGAATTCTGTATCTGACCTTTGCGGTCTTTTTTTCTGCGTTAAGCTTATCTCCGTCAAGATATTCCGCTTCGATTTTTCTTATTGGGATAAGCTCACCGTTAACGCTTTCGTCCGTCCTAATCTGCGGCACAAGCTTTTCACAGCATACATCGGAACGTCCCTTTACTGCAACGCTCACCTCGGCGGCTTCAAGACCGTTTGAGGTGACTTTTATTTTTATTTCGCCCTCGGTGTTATCCGATGAAACTATTGCAAGCAGTTTTCCGCTGAAAAGGCGGCGCGTATCGGTCTTGTACTGTTCATAGTCGGTCGAGTCGCCGTTGTCAAGTCCCATAAGACGGCCGCTGCCGCTTACTTCGACCTTGACATAGTTTCTTGCGTTTGCTACGAAAGTGCCGTTTTCGTCTTCGGCGGATATCTCAATAAAAACAAGGTCACGTCCGCCCGAAAGTATCTCTGTTCTGTCGGCGGAGAGAACTATCTTTGCAGCGTTGCCGAAGCTGCGCTGAATATCCTCTGCAACAGCGTTTCCGTTTTTGTCATACGCAACGGCTTTAAGCTCGCCCTTTTCGTAGGGAACGCTCCAAGTGAAGTGGAGAACATCACCGTGCTTGTGGTCGATATTCTGCTTTCCGAGCGACTTTCCGTTGAGGAAAAGCTCCGCACAGTCGGCGGTGGAATATGCGATAACGTCAATAATCTGACCGTCGTTGAAATCCCAGTAGGGGAGAAGGTGTATCATCGGCTTGTCCGACCATACCGACTGATAAAAATAGTATGCATCCTTTGGGAAGCAGGCGGTATCTGTCATTCCGAAGAAGCTGTTCTTGCTGCTGTACGGCGTAGGCTCGCCGATGTAGTCGATGCCTGTCCATACAAACTGACCTGCGCAGAATTTTCTGTCACGGTCTTCTATCCAAGCCTTTTCGGCAGGCTTTCCCCATACAACACAGCTGTTTCCGAGCGATGAACATTGGTTGTCATCGTGCGTGAGCAGCGGCTTTGCGGCAGGGAAATGATATATTCCGCGGCTGCGCACTTCGGATGATGTTTCACTTCCGTAGATAACGGTCGAGGGGTATTTTTTATGGTGTTCGTCATAGCATCGTTCGGTGTAGTTATATCCCGAGTTGACGAGGAATTCACCGACTTTTTGAGCGTTCTCCCATTCGATGTAGTTTGAGCCGATAGTTACCTCGGCGTGTTTGTTCGGGTCAAATTCACGGACATAGCCTGCGAGCATTTTAGCGATTTCAAGACCGTGTTCCGAAGCGTGAGTGTCGTATATCTCGTTGCCGATGCTCCACATTATAATGCAGGGGTGGTTGCGGTCGAG
>CAMJES010000172.1 GCA_946404705.1 uncultured Ruminococcus sp.
ACGGCGACCACCGAGATCTACACTCTTTCCCTACCGACGCTCTTCCGATCTCGTAAGGCGGAAAGGATTGAGTGTTTTCATAGCGAAAGATGGCAGGCTGATCTAAATCAAAAACAGCCGCAAGCCTTGCTTGTGAGACGTGTATCCCTTCTCTCAGCTCGGTCAATCTATGTGCAACAATGGCAGGTTTCTTTTCCATAATATTCTCCCATAATCGTGATAATATAAATATTATATACGAAATTTATATTATTGTCAATACGCATAATGAATTAACGGCAGGGATTTTTATCTCCCTGCCGCCGCTGACGTTATGCGAATATCAATTCTGCATTTACAATTTCTGTGGCTCTGCTGCGGATATTATTCATACGACCAACCCACTCCATTTGATTATCCGCTTTGAGTTTTTCCGTCACTCCCTCACGCTCTGCCATCTGTTTTACGAGCCGAAAAAACATATCCTCAGCCTGCTTGTCGATCTCGGTAAGGTGGTCATTGAGTTTTCCGGTGGTGAGCAAATTGGTGTATAAAACCTTCCGGTTTTGCTTTAGATACCGTAAATGCCGCTGCCCCCATAAGCCGATTTCGGTTTCTTTTTCGGGTGGTAATTGCAGATCGGGCAGATAATAATCGCCTTGCAAAGTGTAGCGGATGCCGGTTCTTTCGTCTGTGAAATGCTGTTTCATTGTGTGTTCCTACCTTTCATAATTTCTATTTTTTGAGCGTTGCCCACGCTCTTGGGGTTGATTTTTGGGTGCAGGAATCGGCTCATACATAATGCTCTTTTCCTGCTTTTTGAAGCGTTCAAGAATACCGTCTATAAATTCCTTAACCGCTTTCGGAGCTGCTTTTAATGCTTCAAGGTATGGGCGGCACTTCTCAGTCAGCTCAGATAACGCTTCCTTCAGCCGAGAAACTTCCGACTGTAACGACCATATTTGCCGTGACAAATATCGGTTTTGGTCTTGCAATTTTCGCACCTCGGACTCTGCCGAGTAGCTACGCTTCGCAAGAGAAGTCAGCTTCTGATAGTCCTCTGCCGACACGGTGTATTTTCCCGTGAGAGATTTTTTGCCGGAATTGTCTATCTCCATAAAAGTCATTGAAGCGGTTTTCTTGTCATCATAACGCACCTGCACATCGGCAATTTTCTCTTGCAGATCGGACAGCCGCTTTTGATCCTGCTTAATTTTGTGTTCAAGCGAGGTGAGATTTTCAGCGGTGCTGCCACGCTCTCCACGGCTAAAACCGTTAAAGCCTGCACTCTGCATATGCTCATAAAATTTGTCTTGCAGAACACTGTAGGAAGCGTGATAAACTTGTTTCCCTTTGCTGTTGAGAATGGGATTTCCGTCTTCGTCAAGTGCTTTTTCGGAACGCCATTTCTTTGAATGGCTTACTTGATGAATGACCTCTTTGACCGTTCCCACAAGTTCGGGGCTCTTGCACCGCTTTGACCAACGGACTTCTTTATCCACCACCGGCAATGCCATAATGTGCAAATGGTAGTGATAAATCGGTCTGCCGTATTTCTCGGTCATTGCTACGTTCAGCTCGTCAGCGTGCATTACGGCTGAAATAATATTGTCCTTGCCGTATATTTTTTCTGCAAAGCGGAACGCTTCTTCATAGAATCTGCAAGCAAAATCATAGCCGCCGTTCTTCTCAAAATACTCGGTGTTGACATCCATAATCATCTCGTCAAAGACCTTCGCATCGGGTTTCAAGCCTTTCAGCGATACCGTTTCTGCGGCAATCATTTGGTCGAGGTATTCATTATAGGTCAGCTCACCGCAACCCTTAAAGCTAACGTTCATCGGGGTACGGGAGAGGTCAACGTTCATATTTTCATAACTCTCGTTTTTGCGTTCAATGTGTCGCTCAAACTTGCCGACAGATGCTCTCGTTCGGGTTTCCACACGAGCGACACTAAAATTTTCCTTCGCCATCTTCTCACTTCCTTTCCATAGGCGAAATTTTGGAGAGCCGCTGTTACACAACTTTTTCAAAGTGTGTAACCCACTATGACACTTTCAGCAATTCTGCTGCAAAGATGTCGTGGGCTCTCCGAGGGGGGGTGTAGGGCGTTGCCCTGCTTACTGCGGTAAGCACCCAGCAGAGCTGCCCTTTGAAAATGGCACCCTGCACCCCGCCGAAACTTTCGTATTGCTCACTACCACCCGAAAAAGAACATTGCAAGATTGCGAAAGTCCCGCACCTTTGCAATGTTGCAACCTTAAAAGTTGCCTGCTTCTTTTTCATCGGGTAGTTCCCAATACCATTGACTGCCTTCCTTAACAGACCGCACCCTCAGCGTTTTCTTCGCTTCGTCAAGCACTCGTTTGGAGATACCCAAACGCTGTGCTTTCTGCAGCACGATTTGTTGCGGATACTTCCCATCGGAAAGGCAGTCAACGATGAGGCTTTCAGCCATATCGGATTTCTTCTCACGACTAACACCGCTGAGAAGATCGTCGATAGAAATATCATAATGACCGAGCCATCGAAACCCGTTTGCTTCGCTCAGTTCAAAGGCAATAGGTTTACCTTCCGGTGCAAGTGATGACTTTTGATGTGCTGCCACACGCACCTCCGGCTTGTCCTTTACTCTGCCGACCACAAGGACGCTTCGTGCCGTTGCTTGAAAGTCAATAGAGCCAAGACCTCTATAATTGGATTTATTACCCTGCGCCTTGTTCAAATGCCCTACAAGGATAATCGCACAGCGATATTTCTCTGCGATCCTGCCAAGTTGGGAGAGAATATTTCTGACTTCGTTCGCTCGGTTCATATCGACCTTAGCGCCGATATACGCCTGCATCGGATCCAAGATAATTACCCTTGCTCCCGTTTCAGCAATAGCCTTTTCTACACGCTCGTCAAGCATTGTAAGCGCCGCTTCGGATTCGTCTATCACCTTAATCTGTGAGCAGTCCGCATTGCCTGCAAGCAGGCGGGGCTTGATGGTATCACCAAGTCCATCCTCTGCGGTCTGATAGATGATTTTGATCGGCTCACGTGCGGTATCGTCGCAGGGAAGTTTTTCTCCCCTCGACAACAGCGCCGCCAACCGCAAAATCAAGGTTGTTTTACCTTCGCCGCCGTCACCGTGAATGATTGTCAGTTTCCCGTATGGGATATAGGGATACCACAACCATTCCACTTCCTCGACGGCAACCTCATCCATACTGATGATTTTAAGTTCTGCCATAGGCATTACCTCCTTTCAATTTTCATCAAAACTATTGAAATTGAAGGAGAAGTCGGTTATAATAAGGACAGTACATTTTTGAGAAGACTGTTCCGTATCTGCGCCAACAGATACATTGGGAACAGTCTTTTCGGTTTTATACGCCAACGCCGCCGTCTCCTTTCATTCCATATAAGGTGGTGTTTATCTGCTCAATGGTGTCGAGCAGTTCATCGGTTACGTTGCCGCCGCTTTCGATACGCTTCAGTTCTGAAAGAACAGCGGCAAGCTCATTGCGAAGTGCCTTATACACTCTCGGATTACCGACTACCGTTATCTCCTGCTGCAAGGAGCGAGAACAAAGGTAGTCTTGTTTAGTCAGTCCCGACAGCCTTACGTTCGTATCGAGCTGATCGGCTTCTTCGGGAGACATACGGAAAGCAACAGTTTTGCTTCTCCAACGGTTGTGACGGTCAAGATTTTTAGCAGACATTGGTTATATCCATCCTTTCATAATCTAATTTCTTTGCCATTTCCACTTGCTTTGATGGAAACAGATGTGCGTATCGGTAGGTTATCTCAATGCTTTCGTGTCCTACACGGTCAGCGATTGCCACCGCCGAAAATCCCATATCAATTAAAAGGGAAATATGGCTGTGTCTGAGATCGTGAATACGAATACGCTTTACCCCTGCGGCTTTTGAGCCACGCTCCATCTCTCTGCTCAAATAATGCTTTGAGATATTGAAAATGCGGTCTTTTTTGCCCACGCCGTAGAGCATACCGAGATAATCCTGCATTTCTTCACAAAGAAACTGCGGCATTTTAATGGTACGGTTGCTTTTCTTGGTTTTCGGTGTGGTAATCACATCCCGCCCTTTCAAACGCTGATAGGATTTGTTAATGGTAAGCGTACCTTTTACAAAATCGAAATCGGCAGAGGTTAATGCCAACAGTTCGCCTTCACGGATGCCGCACCAATATAAAACCTCAAAAGCATAGTAGGAAACGGGTTTGTCCATCATTTCATCCGCAAACTTTTTATACTCGTCTTTTGTCCAAAACTTCATTTCCTTGCGTTCCTCTGTGCCCATATTTCCGGCTTTGGAAGCGGGGTTGGAACGAAGGTCATAGTGTCTGACAGCGTGGTTAAAAATGGCGCTGAGTTGATTGTGGACGGTCTTGAGATAGGTCTGCGAATATGGCTTGCGGTTTTCGTCACGGTAGGCAAGCAGTTCATTCTGCCACGCCATAACATCCTTCGTGGTTATCTCGCTGATAATTCGCTTTGCAAAGTAAGGCATAATCTTGGTTTCCACGATATGCTCTTTGGTCAGCCAAGTGTTTTCTTTCAAGCGGGGCTTAATATCGTTTGCATAAAGCTCAAAGAAGGCTTCAAAGGTCATATCCATATCGGCGGCGTTCTGCTGCTGAAAGGTACGCTCCCATTCGACTGCTTCTTTTCTTGTTTCAAATCCTCGCTTGCATTTCTGCTTGCGTTCGCCCTTCCAATCTAAATATCGGGTAAGGACATACCAAGTGCCGTTGTCGCTCTTGTATACCGGCATTTATATCACCACCTTTCCATTGTGATAAAGTCTTTCGTAGAAATACTCTCGGTTGATACGCCCTGCGATTGTTATGAAGCCTTTAGCTTTTAACTCATCGTTCAACTGTCTTATGACCTTATAGGCGAATGAAGTTGAAACTTCGAGGACTTCCGCAACTTCTTCTACTCGCATAAATTTGTTTTCCATTCTGATCTTCCTTTCTTAATAGTAATTGTGATTTGTGCTGCCGTTCTGCCGTCACAAGTTCCTGCAGGCATTCCCACTTGTCGATGGGCGCTGTGCAGTCCCCTTACGGAGCGCTCACTTCCTTTCGGAAGGTCTTGGCGGTTTGTGCTTGATCGGACGGTCATTTAATTTTCTGCAAATACACTAACGGTATTTGTTTAACCATTATACCAAGCAAATTCCGTTAAGTCAAGAGGTTTGCAAGAAAATATTTAACTTTTTTGCTTTGGTTATCTTGACAACGAGATCGGAAGAGCGTCGTGTAGGGAAAGAGTGTAGATCTCGGTGG
>CAMJES010000173.1 GCA_946404705.1 uncultured Ruminococcus sp.
CTATGCAGCTTATTGACGAGCTTGAAACGAAAAAGCGCGGACTTTACGGCGGAACGGTCGGATATCTTGCTTTCAGCGGAAACATCGACACCTGCATTGCGATACGCACGGTACTTTTCAAGAACGACAAGGCTTACGTTCAGGCAGGAGCAGGCATAGTTTATGACAGCGTTGCCGAAACGGAATATGAGGAAACCAAGAACAAGGCGCTTGCCGTTATAAATGCAGTCAAGGAAGCTGCAAAGCTTTAAGGGGGCAGTTTTATGATACTTTTAATAGATAACTATGACAGCTTTACATACAATCTTTACCAGCAGATAGGTTCAATTTATCCCGACATCAAGGTAATAAGAAACGACAAGATCACTCTTGACGAAATTGAAAAGCTTGCTCCCGAGGCGCTTGTTATCTCCCCCGGCCCCGGTTATCCAAGCGAAGCAGGAATTTCGGTAGAAGCTGTAAAGCGCTTTGCAGGTAAAATCCCGATTTTAGGCATATGTCTTGGTCACCAGTCCATTGCCGAAGCATTCGGCGGAAAAATAGTTCGTGCGCTTGAACCTAAGCACGGCAAGGCTTCGGTAATTACCGTAAACAACGGCACTCCGCTTTTCAAGGGAATGCCCGAAAAGATAAAGGCTGCGAGATATCATTCGCTTATCGCGGAAAAGGCAACTCTTCCCGACTGCCTTGAAGTCATTGCAGAAGACGAGGACGGTCAGATAATGGCTCTGCGCCACAAGGAGCTTGCGGTTTACGGCGTTCAGTTCCACCCCGAATCCGTTCTCACCGAGCTTGGAAACAGCATCATTTCAAACTTTCTTTCCGATATCGCAGGCATAAACGGCTTTGAAAAGGTTACGGTCACTCTCCCCGATTCCGAGCGCAAGGCACTTATGAAGTTCATCAAAATGGTTTCGGAGGGAAAAGACCTCACGCAGACAGAAGCGGAAGAGGCTATGGACATAATTATGTCGGGCGGCGCTACCGATGCGCAAATAGCAGGTTTCCTTGCATTTCTCCGTGCAAAAGGCGAAACAACGGACGAGATAACGGGTTTTGCGCGCATTATGCGTAAAAAAGCAGCTATCGTTCCTACTTCAAAGGCTGCAGTTGACATTGTCGGAACTGGCGGAGATCTTGCAGGTTCGTTCAACATTTCGACGACTTCATCATTCGTTATCGCAGGAACGGGTCTTAACGTTGCAAAGCACGGTAACCGAAGCGTTTCCAGCAAGAGCGGTGCTGCAGATGTGCTTGAATCGCTCGGCGTAAAGATATCGCTCTCCCCTGCTCAGGCTTCGGCTTGCATTCAGAATGTCGGAATTTCTTTCCTTTTCGCGCAGTCGTTCCACAGCAGTATGCGCTTTGTCGGCAAGGCTCGCCGTGAAATGGGCGTTCGCACGGTATTCAACATTCTCGGACCGCTTGCAAATCCTGCGCTTTCCGATTATATCCTGCTCGGTGTTTATGATGATGCGCTGCTTGAAAAAATGGCTGTTGCGCTGATGAACCTCGGCGCAAAGAGCGCTATGATCGTTTACGGCGATGGTCTTGACGAGGTTTCTGTTTCGGGCGAAACCAAGGTTTGCGAGCTTAGGGGCAAGAAGATAATCAAATACACTATCACTCCCGAGGAATTCGGCTTGAAGCGTTATCCAAAGGAGGACATCATCGGCGGAACTCCTGCCGAGAATGCACAGATAACGCTCGATATCCTCTCTGGCAAGGAGCATGGCGCAAAGCGTGACATTGTTCTGCTCAACTCGGCTTGTGCTATCTACTGCACGGGTGCTGCAAGCTCAATTGAAGAGGGTCTCAAAATGGCTCGTGAATCCATAGACAGCGGAATGGCTCTTGCAAAGCTTGAAAAGCTTAAGGAATTTTCCAACAAGGAGTAAAAAATGATACTTGACGATATTGTTGAAAAGCGAATAGTTCAGCTTGAACGTGAAAAAGCTGCGGTTTCCCTTGAAGCTGTGAAAAAAGCCGCAGAAAAGCTTGACAGAAAATGCGTAAGCTTCAAGGCTGCGCTTGCTTCACCCGAACGGCTCTCGGTCATTTCCGAAGTGAAAAAGGCTTCTCCCTCAAAGGGACTTATACAGCCCGATTTTGACCCCGTGAGAACTGCAAAGGAATATGAAGCAAGCGGTGCGGACGCTGTTTCCTGCCTAACGGAAGAGCATTATTTTCAAGGTTCCTCCGAATACTTCAAGGCTATAAGGAAAGAAATAAATCTGCCGATGATACGCAAGGATTTTATCATTGACGAATATCAGATATACGAAGCACGGCTTATGGGCGCAGATGCTATACTTCTGATTGCGGCTATACTTGACGATGTAGAACTTCGATATTTCAAGGCTATTGCAAATTCGCTCGATATGGATATTCTTGCCGAAACACATGACGAAAGCGAGCTTGAAAGAGTGCTTGCGCTTGATTTTGATATAATCGGCATAAACAACAGAAATCTGAAAACGTTCGAAGTTACGCTTGACACAACGGCTCGTCTTGCAGGAATGATACCGAACGGAAAGGTCATTGTTTCCGAGAGCGGCATAAAAGACAATACCGATATGAAAACGGTGCGCAGCTACGGTGCTGATGCTGTGCTTATCGGTGAAACGCTTATGCGAAGCGGAAACATCGGCGCAACACTTTCGGCTTTGAGGGAAAACGTATGATAAAGCTTTGCGGAATGAGAAGAAGCGAGGATATTGCTTACTGCAATGAATGTATGCCCGACTTTATTGGGTTCATCTTCGCAGAGAGCAAGCGAAAGGTTTCTCCCGAGCTTGCACGGCGGCTCAGATCGGAGCTTGACAGCCGTATAAAAATTGTTGGCGTTACGGTCAACGCTTCGCTTGACGATTTCAAGGAGATAAGCACGACTGCGGATATTTTCCAGCTTCACGGTGATGAGGACAAGGACTATATCGAAGCATTGCGACAGTTTTATCCCGAAAAAGAGATATGGACAGCAGGACGGATACGCTCCGAAGCCGACATTGACGCTTTAGCAAAGCTTCCTGCGGATAAGTTCGTTCTTGACGCTTTTTCGGAAGAGGCTTACGGCGGAACGGGAAAGACAATTGACGGAAAGCTGCTCGGATATGCGGCAGAAAAGCTTACAAAGCCGTTTTTCATTGCAGGCGGAATTGACATTTCCAATATTGTTGATATAATTAATAAGTATACGCCATACGGAATTGACCTTAGCAGCGGAATTGAAACGGACGGATACAAAGACAGAGCAAAAATGCTTGAAATAATGGAAATTTATAACGGAGGAAAGTAAAATGAGTGAGAACAAGGGCAGATACGGAATTTACGGCGGACAATATGTTCCCGAAACCGTTATGAACGCTGTAACGGAGCTTGAAGAAGCTTACAACAGATACAAGGACGACCCCGAATTCGTTGCGGAGCTGAAAAAGCTTTACCGCGACTATGCAGGCAGACCGTCTATGCTTTATTATGCGGAAAAAATGACAAAGGATCTCGGCGGTGCAAAGATATACTTAAAGCGCGAGGATCTCAACCACACGGGTTCGCACAAGATAAACAACGTTCTCGGACAGATCTTGCTTGCAAAGAGAATGGGCAAGAAAAGAATTATCGCCGAAACGGGAGCAGGTCAGCACGGTGTTGCAACGGCTACCGCTTGTGCGCTGTTTGGCTTGGAATGTCAGGTTTATATGGGTGCAGAGGACGTTAAGCGCCAGTCGCTCAATGTTTACAGAATGAATCTGCTCGGCACAAAGGTAATTCCCGTTGAAAGCGGAACTCAGACCTTGAAAGACGCTATAAACGAAGCTATGCGCGACTGGTGTACAAACATTTCGACAACCTTCTACTGCATCGGCTCGGTAATGGGTCCTCACCCCTACCCTCAGATGGTGCGTGATTTCCAGAAGATAATCTCCGAGGAAACAAAGGCGCAGATGATGGAGCTTGAAGGCAAGCTTCCCGACTGTGTTGTTGCCTGCGTTGGCGGCGGCTCAAACGCTATGGGTTCGTTCTACGATTTTATCGGTGACAAGAGCGTTCGGCTTGTAGGTGCGGAAGCTGCAGGAAAGGGCATTGACACCAAGCTTCACGCTGCAACGCTTGCAAAGGGTTCGCTCGGCATTTTCCACGGGATGAAGTCCATTTTCTTACAGAATGATTTCGGTCAGATCGACCCTGTTTACTCAATTTCGGCAGGTCTTGACTACCCCGGAATAGGCCCTGAACACGCTTATTTATGGGAAACAAAGCGCGCGGAATATGTTGATATAACCGATGAAGAAGCTGTACAGGCTTTCGAGTATCTTTCACGCACAGAGGGAATCATTCCTGCAATAGAATCATCACACGCTGTTGCTGCTGCGCTTAAAATTGCGCCGACAATGGGCAAGGATCAGACTATGGTAATCACTATCTCCGGCAGAGGCGACAAGGACGTTTACTCTATCGCTAAATACCGCGGCGTAGATATCAGCGAATCATAAGGAGGACTTTCAAATGAACAGAATTGACGCTTGCCTTTCAAAGCTTAAAGCTGAGGGAAAAAAGGCGCTTATAACATTTATCACCGCAGGAGATCCGTCGCTCGACACCACGGAAAAGCTTGTGCTTACAATGTTTGATAACGGCGCTGACATAATCGAGATAGGTGTTCCCTTCTCCGACCCTATTGCAGAGGGAAAGACTATTCAAGAAGCAAGTCTTCGCGCGCTTTCCACGGGAGAAACCAACCTTGACACGATATTTGAGCTTGTTAAAAGACTCCGCAGTCAGACCGACAAGCCGCTTGTACTTATGATGTATGTAAACACTATCTTCCGCTACGGCACGGAGAAGTTCTTTTCGCTTTGCAAGGAAAACGGTATCGACGGTGTTATCGTTCCCGATCTGCCTTATGAAGAACGTGATGAGATACTACCTCTTGCAAAGGCTAACGATGTAATTTCGATAAGTATGGTAACTCCTGCTTCACACGAGAGAATAAATGCGATTGCTTCGCAGGCGGAGGGCTTCCTTTACTGCGTTTCGTCAAACGGCGTGACCGGCACACGCAGCAGCTTCTCGACCGATTTTGACAGCTTCTTCGGTGAGATTAAGAAAAGCTGCAATATACCTGCAATGGTCGGCTTCGGAATTTCCTCTCCCGAGCAGGCTAAGAAGATGAGCGGCTACTGTGACGGCGTTATTGTAGGAAGTGCTATCGTAAAGATAGTCGCAGAATACGGCAAGGACAGCGCCGAAAAGGTCGGAGAGTTTACCAA
>CAMJES010000174.1 GCA_946404705.1 uncultured Ruminococcus sp.
ACCACCGAGATCTACACTCTTTCCCTACACGACGCTCTTCCGATCTCCGTGTTGCGCAGAACTCGCTGGAAGTATTGAAGCGACGAATAATCGTCCATATCAACAGTTCGCATAATGTTTTCAAGCCACGGAGCTTCAACATAGTAAACAGCGTCATCTCCACGGGTAATTTCAAATTTTTCGCCCATTCCTGCGCGTTCGTCAAGCTCTTTCTGCGTCATAGGCTCAGGTTCATATTCCTTTATCGGCGGAAGAGTGTCAAGCTTTGCGGAAACAGCAGCCATAAGCTCCTTTGTACCCTGAGTTGTAGCAGCGGATATCTGATAAAACTCAAGTCCCTTGCTTTCTATATAGGACTTAAACTCCTCTATCTGCTCGGGCGAAGCCATATCACACTTGTTTGCGGCAACTATCTGAGGTCTGTCAGCAAGATCCTCGCTGAAATTGCGAAGCTCTCTGTTGATTATCTCAAAATCATCCTTCGGGTCACGTCCCTCAACGCCCGAAACATCGACAACATGAACAATCAGCCTGCATCGGTCAACGTGGCGCAGAAATTCGTGTCCAAGACCTACACCCTCGCTTGCTCCCTCGATAAGTCCCGGAATATCCGCCATAACGAATGATTTTCCTTCGCTTATCTTTACAACTCCAAGAACGGGCGTAAGCGTTGTGAAGTGGTAATTTGCAATCTTAGGCTTTGCTGCAGAAACGACCGAGATAAGTGTTGATTTTCCGACATTCGGGAAACCTACCAAACCAACATCCGCAAGCAGCTTAAGTTCAAGAGTTACTTCGAATTCTTCACCTATAAATCCCGGCTTGGCAAATTTCGGTATCTGTCTTGTAGGCGTAGCAAATCGGGCATTTCCTTTGCCGCCCTTGCCACCCCTTGCAATAATTTTGGGTTCATCCGAGGACATATCGGCCATTATTCTGCCGGTCGCAGCGTCACGGACAACCGTTCCCCTCGGAACTTTTATTATCAGATCGGGAGCATTTCTTCCGGTGCAGTTTCCTGCGCCGCCGTTCTGCCCCTTTTCAGCGACATATTTACGCTTATATCTGAAATCAATAAGCGTTGATATATTGGTATCAACAACGAAAACAATATCTCCGCCTTTTCCGCCGTCGCCGCCATCGGGGCCTCCCGCAGCGACATATTTCTCGCGGTGGAATGAAACAGCGCCATCGCCGCCGTTGCCTGCTTTAATATAGATCTTAGCCTTATCAACGAACATATAATACTCCGTTCCAAGGAATACGTCAAACTGTCGGACAGACCCCGTCTGACCTTATTCCTAAATCAAGCGGCATTGCCGCATTCAGACATTAAAATACATTATATTATACCACATTTTTTGAATAGTTGTCAATAATTTTGGGATAAAATCTATTTTGTTAAGGGCAAAAAAACAAAAGGGATAGAAAACCTATCCCTTTTAAAAGTCAGAATATGAAATTAGTCAGCAGTATAAACGCTTACCTTCTTGCGGTCGCGTCCAACGCGCTCAAATCTTACAGTTCCGTCAACCTTTGCGAAAAGTGTATTATCGGAACCCATACCAACGCCTTCACCTGGGTGAATGTGTGTACCTCTCTGACGAACAAGGATGTTGCCGGCAACTACTGCCTGGCCGTCTGCTCTCTTAACACCAAGACGCTTGGATTCTGAATCACGTCCGTTCTTGGTGGAGCCCATACCCTTTTTATGTGCCATATTGAATTACACCTCCGTTAAATAAAATAACTGTTTGTGGATAAGAACTTATGCCTTGATAGCGTCGATTCTTACTTTTGTGTAAGGCTGTCTGTGACCCTGCTTCTTGTGAGAAGAGCCCTTCTTAGGCTTGTAAGTGAAAACAGTGATCTTCTTAGCCTTGCCGTTCTTAAGAACCTTAGCCTCAACTGCTGCACCGTCAACATACGGAGCGCCAACAACGAGACCGCTGTCCTTACCTACAGCAATAACCTTGTCAAAGTTGACAGAATCATCAGCGTTAACGTCGAGCTTTTCGATATAGATCTCATCGCCCTCGCATACCTGATACTGTTTTCCGCCTGTTTCAATAATAGCGTACATTAAAATGGCACCTGCCTTTTCTATAAACTCGCTGTAACAATAGGCGTATGCAATAAGCATATCTTTAAAGAGCCTAAGACATGCGGCTTAATTATTATACCATTTGGATAATAATTTGTCAAGCTTTTTTATCAGCTTTTAAAAAAATTACAATTTTAGCACTTTTGCTGTCAAATTATAGCCAATTTATAGGCACATTTAACAAACGTAATAAATAATTAATAAAATATACATCAACGCATAATACATTCTTACTAAAATATGTTAAAATATATAGTAATCTATTTTATCCCGGAGGCATTGTTATATGGCAAAAGAAAAAGAGAAAAAAGAAAAAGTCAAAAAGGAAAAAGAACCTGCTGCGCCAAAACCAGAAAAAGCGCCGAAGAAGAAAAATTCTGTTCAAACAAATCCGATATTAAAGCTTGAAAAACCCGAAAAAGTTGAACTTCAGAATTTTCTTTTCGGAACGGCTGAGAAAAAACTGATGGTTTCCGATGATTTTCTGAATGAAATGACCATAAAATACATATCCAAGAGAATGAAGATAATAAACACCGCTTTTTCAAATCTTCATACAACACGATCTGCGGCTTTCTTTTTCAGAAATACTGCCGAAATTGAAAAACTTATCGAAGATCTTATCATACTTGAAAAATACTATCCGTTTAAAAACCCGGTTCCAAGCATCTACAAGCGAAATTATCTGGCACATAAACCTGCGGCAATTACAGGTATGATCAACCGAATAATGAAATCCGCCTTTCAGAAGTTTCCGCTTAAAGAAAACACTCCTCCAGAAGAAATTGATCCAAAGGCAATGGCGTATTATGATGACGTTATCAGCGAATTGATAACTCAAAAGGAAAACTTCTCCGAACAGGATATGGAAATGATTAATTCATTTTATATTCGTGTCCACGGAGAACAGAACGAGGAACCCGAAGAACCGATTGAAACTTCGGAACCCGATGAAGAAAACATATCATCGGACGAAGCCTCCGAGGAAAGCTTTGATTTGAATTTAGACGGCGAAGAAGTGTAAAAGCTTCTCACCCCAAAAACAGCCTGTGTTTTGCAGGCTGTTTTTTTATGATTTTAAAATACGGCCGTATATCTCATCCCGTGAAGTAAGCTGTTCTCTGGCAGTTTCAAGTGTAGAGTCGGTAATATTGTCGCCGCCTATGATACGCGCGATCTCTCCAACTCTTGAATCCTCATCCAGAACGGTAACTTCTGTGAATGTTCTGTTGTCCTTGGTCGTTTTTTCAATGTACAGATGACTGTCCGCCATTGCTGCGATCTGCGCAAGGTGAGTTACGCACAAAACCTGACGATTTCGTGAGATCTCGCGAAGCTTAACTCCGATTTTCTGCGCAGCCTTGCCGCTTACGCCCGTGTCTATTTCATCAAATATCATTGTTGGAACATCATCTTTTTCAGCCGTCACATTTTTTATTGCAAGCATGATTCGCGAAAGCTCACCGCCGGAAGCTATTTTTGCGATAGGCTTTGGCGGCTCGCCTGCATTAACGGATATAAGCAGCTCCATTGTGTCCATACCCGAGCTTGTCAGCTTTCCGAGAGTTTGCGATATCTCAAGCTTAACATTGGGCATATCAAGGAATTTCAGTTCATTTTCAATTTTCGAAGAAAGCAGTTCAGCCGCTTCACGCCGCTTTTGCGATAAGTTCTTCGCCTTTCCGCTCACTTCTATCAAAAGCGCATTTTTTTCCGCTGTTATCCTTGTGATCTCTTCCGTGTTGTCGATAAGCTCAGCAGCCTCCTTCTGTGCCGCGTTGTACTTTTCTATTACATCCTTCAGTTCGGGGCCGTATTTCTTTTTTACAGAGATTAGCGTATCTCTCCTGCCGTCAAGATAGGCAAGCCGTTTTTCATCTACATCAATGCTGTCGTTGATACTTTTTATAGAATCAGCAATATCGGCAGCTTCAATTTTAAGGCTTTCGAGCCGAGCCGTTATTTCATCAAGCGAAGGCATAATATCCGAATAACGTTTTATCGCAGCTATCGTATCACTTATCACACCGCAAATTCCATCGCTGTCATCATCTCCGGAGATTTCTTCCGCAGAAGATGTCAAAACCTTTGAAATTGAACTGCTGTTGCTGATAACGGTGAATTCTTTTTCAATTTTTTCATCCTCATTTTCATCGGATATCTGAGCTTCCTTAATTTCATTTGTCATTCCCCTGAGTGCTTCAAGCCGCGTCAGTTTTTCCGATTCATTGTCGGAAAGCTTTTTTATCCGCCGTGAGATATCTTGTAATTTATGAAAGCTTTCGCGGTAATCATCAATATCCTTTTGGATTCCGGCAAAATTATCAACAATGTCAATATGTTTTTCCGGATACATAAGGATCCTGCTGTCATGCTGACCGTGAACGTCAATAAGAGTAATTCCGATTTCCTTTAAAACAGAAACGGATGAAGTCCGTGAGTTGATACGGACGCTGCTGCCGCCGTCAGATGAAATGATCCTTGTTATAAGCAGTTCATCATCCGAATAGTCGATCCCGAATTCATCGAGTTTTTCTTTTGTTTCATCGGAAAGCTGCTTAAAAAGCGCAGTAACAGACGCTTTGTCGCATCCGGAACGGACAATATCCTTGCTTACTCTTTTGCCGAGAACCGCATTTATTCCGTTAATAAGTATGGATTTACCTGCACCTGTTTCACCTGTAAAAACATTAAAATCATCGGAAAACGGTATGACCGCGTGTTCAATTACAGCAAGATTTTCAATACATAGCTCACAAAGCATAAATAAATTTCCTCTGTTTTTTACAATATCATATCACGAAGGCTGCCGCACAGATCTGCTGCAGCTTTTTCACTTGGCATAAGAACAAAAATAGTATCATCGCCTGCGATAGTACCGACAATCCCCATATTATCCATTTTATCAAGAGTTGCGCAAGCTGCCTGAGCCATGCCGGTATGGCATTTCAGCACTATCATATTCATTGCATATACAATATCACGAACGGAGTCCTTTAATATCGGCGGACAATCAATAAGGTCTTTAAGCGGCGTTATGTATTTATAAACACCGTCAGCTTCTTTTTTCAGATTAAGTTCGTTTATATCACGGGAAAGCGTTGCCTGAGTAACATTAGATCGGAAGAGCGTCGTGTAGGGAAAGAGTGTAGATCTCGGTGGT
>CAMJES010000175.1 GCA_946404705.1 uncultured Ruminococcus sp.
TTGTATCAAACATTTTTTGTATTGCTCCTTATTTATTCATCTCTTGCAGAAAGCTTTGCAGCTGCATCTGCTGTTGCAAGAGCGTCAATGACCTCGTCAAGATTTCCGTTGAGGATATTTTCAAGACGATATATCGTTAAACCTATTCTATGGTCGGTAAGTCTGCTTTCGGGGAAATTATAGGTGCGGATTCGTTCGGAGCGGTTTCCTGTTCCGACCTGCGAACGGCGCTCCGAGGCTATTTTCTCGTTCTGCTCCTCAAGCTTAGCTTCATACAGCCTTGAACGGAGTATTTTCATTGCCCTGTCTTTATTTTTATACTGGCTTCGCTCGTCTTGACACTCGACTACAACGCCTGTCGGAAGATGCGTGATTCTAACAGCGGATTCAGTCTTGTTGATATGCTGTCCGCCTGCACCGGATGCACGAAAAACGTCAATTTTAAGGTCAGTCGGGTTGATCTCAAGCTCAACCTCGTCAGCTTCCACAAGGACAGCAACAGTAACTGTCGAAGTATGGACTCTGCCCTGCGATTCGGTTTCGGGTACACGCTGAACACGGTGAACTCCGCTTTCATATTTAAGTCGGGAATATGCTCCCTCACCGATAACGTTGAAGCTAATCTCCTTTATGCCGCCAAGCTCGGTCGCGTTTATGCTCAGAACTTCGATTTTCCAGCGTTTGCTTTCGGCATACATAGTGTACATTCTGTAAAGAGAATTTGCAAAAAGCGCAGCTTCCTCACCGCCTGCGCCGCCGCGAATCTCTATGATAACGTTTTTATCGTCATTCGGGTCTTTGGGCAGGAGCATTATTTTAAGCTCTTCGGAGATCTCTTCAAGCTTGTTTTTGGCGTCTTCAAGCTCGGCTGCTGCAAGCTCTTTCATTTCCTCGTCAATAGTTTTGTCAGAAAGCAGCTCCTCAGCGTCTTTTTTCTCCGAAAGGATCTTACAGTATTCTCTGTATTTCTCGACAACAGGAGTGAGGTTCTTGTACTCTTTCATATATGAAGCATAAGCCTTTGTATCGTTTATTATATCGGGATCCATCAGCTTTTCGGCTATATCATTATATTTTTCCTCGGTCAGTTTAAGCTTTTCAAGCATAGATTTTCTCCTTTAAGCTAAAAATCAAGTATTTTCTTCCTCACGGGCAACGTGCTTAATGTTTTTTTCGATTTTATTTCTCGGAGTCATAAATTCCCGTCCGCAGCCCTCACAGCGCAGCTTAAAATCCATCCCTGCGCGAAGAACCAACATTTTATTGCTGCCGCACGGATGCGTTTTTTTCATTGTCAAAACATCATTCGGACGAATATCCATTTTATGCTTCTCCTGTTCTATAAGATTATTATGCCATAAGGAAATCAAAATTTTCCGTAATTTTTTTAATTATTGCAGATATAATAAGGTTTATAAAGGTTTTTTAAAAAAGAAAGGAAGCTACAAAATATGAAAATTACAGCTGAATTCGACTCGGTAAATTCGGCAGATCTTGCCGCAGCAAGCATTCGCAGGACTATATCTCCGTTTTCGGATATAAAAGTCTTGCAAAATCACAACAAAACAACAATGTCATTCGGAGGATTGACAGCTGCTTTCGGCAACGGAAATCCGTCCATCGGGCCTAATATGTACACTTGTCCCATTCCGTATACTGCCGGTAATCACATTGATACGAGCGAAAGCTTTCTCCAAAATAATGTCATTCTTGAAGTTATCTGCCGCAAGGAAGACAGAAAAAAAGTATCGGGCATCATCGTTAACAGCGGTGGATACGGGATAAACGAGTATAACTGAATAGCATATATTCCCATATCACGGCATAAACTTGAAAAGCAGATCAAATTTACGCCAAAATATGGGAGGTACAAAATGAACAACTACTACCCCGAGGGAACGCTTATCGGTTCCCCCGAAAATACTGCCGCAATGAAAAGCGTTTTTGCGCTTCAGGACTCAATGCTTCAAGGAAAAATACTTGAAGCACGAACCGTCGTATGCGACAATGAACACAATCTTATCGTTGAACTGCCGTGTCCGAACTGCCCGAAGGGAATAATCCCGAGAATTGAGGGTGCGATCGGCATTGAAGACGGAACGACCAAAGATATTGCACTTATAACCAAGGTCAACAAACCCGTTTGCTTTAAGATCCTAAAACTGTTAAAAAATCCCGACGGAATCTTTACCGCTGTTCTTTCGCGGCGCGCAGTTCAGGAAGAATGTATGGAAAACTTCATTTCCACGCTTTGCCCCGGAGATATCATTCCTGCAAAGGTCACGCATCTTGAACAGTTCGGAGCATTTGTGGATATAGGATGCGGAATTCCGTCGCTTATTCCCATTGATTCCATTTCTATTTCAAGGATCTCCCACCCGTCCGACCGTTTTACGCCATACCAAAACATAAGGGTCATAATCAAAGGCACAAGCGGCGGAAAAATCCTGCTTTCACACAAGGAGCTGCTCGGAACGTGGGAAGAGAACGCTGCTCAGTTCAGCTATGGGGAAACAGTTTCCGGCACAGTACGCTCGGTCGAGGATTACGGGATATTTGTAGAGCTTGCGCCGAACCTTGCAGGTCTTGCCGAGCCTAAGGAAAACGTTCAGGCAAGCGATAATGCAAGCGTCTACATAAAAGCAATTATCCCCGAAAAGATGAAAGTCAAGCTTATCATTGTTGATGTATTCAAGGGTCAGCACAAAGAACCTTCATTCAAGTATTTTTATAACGAAGATCACATTTCACATTGGGTCTATTCATCACCGAATTCGGGAAAACTCATTGAAAGCTATTTCGGCTGACGTTTTTCCTCTTCGGCAAGTATCTTATTTCTGTAAGCAAGCGCAGCCTGCTCGTTTTTATTCTCACCAAAGTGATAATAAACCTTGTTTTTCAGAGGATCGGGCAGGTATTGCTGCTTAACATAGTGGTTTGGGTAATCATGCGGATAGAGGTAATGCTGACCTTTGACCGCTGCGCCCTCGCCGTCAAAATGCTTATTTTGAAGATGACGCGGAAAATCACCTATTTCACCGTTTTTTATATCATCAAGTGCGGCGTTTATCGCCATATATGCCGAGTTGGATTTGGGCGCTGTTGCAAGAAGAATGACTGCCTCGGCAAGCGGTATTCTCGCCTCGGGCAGACCAAGCTGCATTGCGCTGTCTACACACGCTTTAACTATCGGAACAGCCTGCGGATACGCAAGTCCGATATCCTCGCTTGCAATGACAAGCAGGCGGCGTGAAAGAGAGATTATATCCCCCGTTTCGATAAGCCGCGCAGCATAGTGTATCGCAGCATTTTCATCCGAACCGCGAATCGACTTCTGCAATGCCGAGAGAATATCATAATGCTGATCTCCGTCACGGTCGTATTTCATATTGCTGCGCTGTGTAAGCTCCTCAGCTATTTCTTTTGTAATGCGTATCTCCGAGCCGTTGTTTTCGCCCGAAAGTACGCAAAGCTCTGCAGTGTTTATGGATTTGCGGACATCTCCGCCGCAGCCTCTCGCAATATACTCTGCTGCGCCTTTCTCGACTTTAACGGAAATACCAAGCTGCTCTGCGGCAATGCGGAACGCACGGTTGACAGCCGGAACAAGCTCTTCCGCTGTAACGGGCTTGAATTCAAAGACTGTTGAACGGCTTATGATTGCGTTATATACATAAAAATACGGATTTTCGGTAGTGGATGCGATAAGAGTTATCTGTCCGTTTTCAATATATTCAAGCAGCGATTGCTGCTGTTTTTTATTAAGGTACTGTATTTCGTCAAGATACAGCAAAACTCCGTTGATACCGTCGAGCGTACCCGTATCGGCAATAACGTCCTTAATATCGGCAATGGAAGCAGAAGTACCGTTGAGCTTATGCAGCTTCATCCCTGCATTTTCCGCGATAATGCGCGCAACTGTGGTCTTTCCTACCCCTGCGCTTCCGTAAAAGATCATATTCGGGATAGTTCTGCTTTCGATGATTCGTCTGAGCGGTTTTCCCTCGCCGAGGATATGCTTCTGACCTACAACATCGTCAAGGGTTTTCGGACGTATACGGTCTGCAAGGGGGGCGTTCATTGTTATGACCATTCCTTTCTCTCCGCAAAAAGCGGAAATATCAGCGTTTCCTTAATACGGACTTGACAAAACAGCGCTTTCGGAAATGATATATTCATAATCCGTATTCATATTTTCAGGAACAAGAATATAAACGGTGTTGTCCTCACCCACGGTATAAACATCAAGATACTGCATATAAACCATGTTTTTCATTATATAAAGGAACTCGGACATATTTTTTTCTTTTATGCCGCCGAAATTTGATGTATCATCGCCCAAAGAAACTGGCGTACAGAACTCCTGCAAAGCACCCTTCTGCCTTATTTCAATAACGGAAAGCGGCGTTCCGTTTTCGTCCGCCCAGTATTGGTCGTTGGTAATATCAAGCATGACCCACTTGTTCAGCGAGGAATCCCAGACCTCGTTTACAACATGACAGTCGTTGTCATATTCGGAATTCGGCATTATCCATACTTTCCTCGAGTAAATTCCGAGAGCAAGACACATTTCGTTGAGTATCTGCGCTTTATTTCGGCAGTTTATGCCTTGATTTTTATTGTCAAGGCTGTATTCAAGCAATGAAAGAGCGTTCATTTCAATATGATTGTCATAATTGCTTTCGTGGTGCAGTCTTGGAGCAAACTCATGCATCAGATTCAATGCTTTTTCAAACTCTGTTCCTTCCCCTGCAATTTCCGAAATATTATACTCGGACAAAAGCTGAGGATACTCGCTGTTATCAAATACATATTGAAACTCAATATTTTCGCCGTCTGCAAATTCAAAGCTGTTTTTAAGAATACCCGATTCCATAATATAGATCTGTTCGGGAGTTTCAAGATAGCTTTTACTTCCCGAAAGCAAAAGAAAAACATTCAATGCTATGCTTACAGCTGCGATCACCGATATGACAGTCATAATAACTCTGCCGAGGTATTTATGCTTAGTCAAAATAAAATGTCCTTTCTGTATTGCAGATATGTTTACGTCAAAAAGCGTCCGCCGTACACGGTGTACAGCGAACGCCGTTATTGTACCGAAATATATCTTATTCGTAAAGAGGATGCTTTGCGCAGATCTCGTTTACGCCGGCTCTGATAATATCAGCCTTGGCTTCGAAATCGGTTGCTGTAAGATACATAAATTCTGCTATCTTATCCATATCGGAAGTATCAAG
>CAMJES010000176.1 GCA_946404705.1 uncultured Ruminococcus sp.
ATCATAGCCGGTGACTGGAGTTCAGACGTGTGCTCTTCCGATCTAGCCGGTTTCCCCTGCCGCAAAGGCAATGACAAGCATAGGAATTGCGGTAAAAACCGCTTCCGACAAGTCTACGGGGCATATTGCGGAAATGCTCATTCAGGGAACAAATATGGGAATTATCGAGATAAACAAGGCTCTTAATTCCGCAAAGGAAGTTTCAGGCAGCCTTAAAGACGAAACCAAGGAGCTGCTTTCAAAGGAGCAGAAATATCTCGACAGACTCAAAGCATATCTTTAAACCAAAAGAGGGTACGTTTCAAAACATACCCTCTTTTATTTATCTCTTGAACTTATACTTTGAACGCTTACGCTGCTTCTGCGCCTTGATGACCTTCATTCTTGAGAATTCCTCTCGTTCCTTTTCGTCAAGGCTTCCCGAGATATACTTGACGGTGCTTTCATATTTCGGGATAACGATATTCTGCAGCGCATTCGCTCTTGTCTGCGTCTTTCTGATAGAATTCGTAAGACGGTAGATGCTGTTTTCCACCTCGGCAAGCGTTACGGTCATTTCCTTTACCTTGACAAAGCTTATGTAAGCCTTGTCAACGTTGCAGTCGGTATTCATAAAGCCGTAGTCAAGCGAAAGCTTTTGCTTTTCGACCGAAAGCTTTGGCAGTTCGCAGCCCATTACGCTGCGGTAGGAAACGCTAACGGTATTTTCGACAGGCATACCCTCGGCTATATTTTCCACAACGCCGTGCGTTATATTCGCCATCTGGAGCGCGGAATATGCCTCGATATAGGTAACGCCGATGCTTTCACGCAGTTCCTTTGCTTTGTCAACCATCTGCATAAGCTCACGGATAAGGATATTCCTTTTCTTGTCCAAAAGCTCATATCCGAGCCGTGCAAGCGCAAGTGATTTCTGCATATTAAGCAGATTTCCTTTGGTCGGAAAAACCTGTTCAGCCATTTAAACCGCCTCCTTTCGTTTACGTTAAAGTGCTTATTGGAACATTTCCTCTGCTTTTTCGTTATACTTTTCTTCAAGCAGCTTTTCATCAACACGGTCAAGCGCCGACTTTGGCAGGAGTGAGAGCAGGTTCCAACCGAGGTCGAGCGTTTCTTCAATCGAACGGTTTTCGTCCTCGCCCTGAGAAACGAAGTATTTTTCAAACATACGTCCGAAGCGCATATACGACTTGTCAAGCTCGGAAAGCTCGTCTTCACCGATAACGGAAGCAAGCGCTCTTGCGTCGCTAACCTTTGCATAAGCTGCAAAAAGCTGGTTTGAAACGGCAGCGTGGTCGGCACGGGTATATCCCTCACCTATTCCGTCCTTCATAAGACGGGAAAGTGACGGAAGCACCGAAATTGGCGGATAAACGCCCGACTGTTCAAGTCCTCTGTCGAGAACTATCTGACCCTCGGTGATATAGCCGGTAAGGTCGGGAACGGGGTGAGTGATATCATCGTTAGGCATCGTAAGTATCGGTATCTGAGTAATTGAGCCTTCCGAGCCGTTGATAACACCTGCACGTTCATATATTGAAGCAAGGTCGGAATATAGATATCCCGGATAACCTTTTCTTGCAGGGATCTCGCCCTTTGAAGAGGAGAACTCACGAACTGCTTCGGCATAGGAAGTCATATCCGTAAGAATAACAAGGATATGCATATTTTTTTCATACGCAAGATATTCCGCTGCCGTAAGAGCGCATCGAGGCGTAAGAATTCTCTCGATAATAGGGTCGTTGGAAAGATTGAGGAACATTACAACACGCTGGAGAACACCGCTTTCCTCAAAGCTTCTGCGGAAGTAATCGGCAACGTCATTTTTTACGCCCATTGCAGCGAAAACTACGGCGAAGCCCTGTCCGTTGTCCTCGGCAATTTTAGCCTGACGGACTATCTGAACGGCAAGCTTGTTGTGTGAAAGTCCCGAGCCCGAGAAAATAGGAAGCTTTTGACCTCTGATAAGGGTCATAAGCGCATCAATTGAGGAAATACCCGTGTTGATATAGTTACGGGGATAGGTACGGGAAACGGGGTTCAGAGGGTGTCCGTTTATATCGGCAGTCTTCTCGGGGAAGATATCTCCGAGGCCATCTATCGGCTTGCCTGCGCCGCTGAAAACTCTGCCGAGTATTTCTCCCGAGAGTGCCAGTTCCATAGGTTTTCCGATAAACTTAGTGCGTGTATTAGTCATTGAAAGGCCCTTGGTTCCCTCAAAGACCTGCAGAACAACTCTTCTGCCGGATATCTCAACAACTCGTCCGAGTCGCTGTGTTCCGTCGTCAAGGCGAATCTCAACGACTTCGTCGAACGAAGCATTGTCAACATTGTCAAGAACAACAAGAGGGCCGTTAATTTCTTTCAATCCTACATATTGTAAGCCCATATCAAAGAACCTCCTGTATAAGTTTCTTTATTCCCTGCTCTATCTCGACATTCAGCAGGCGGAACATTTCCGGCTTGTCGTTCGGGATATCGTATTTTACCTTTATCACCTTTTCAAACAGTCCCGTTTCAAGCAGAGCCGCAGCGGTAACACCCGATGCAACAGCCTTTTTCGACTGCTCATAAAGACAAAGTATCGCTTTCATCATAAGGAACTGCTTTTCAAGCGGAACGTAGGTATCATCCTTATGATAAGCGTTCTGCTGCAAAAATCCGACGCGGACAACTCGCGCAATTTCGATAACAAGCTTCTGATCCTCGGGGAGAACGTCCGAACCGATAAGCTTTACTATTTCCATAAGCTTGTTTTCTTCGTGAAGTATCTTCGTTATTTCAAGTCTGCACTTCATAAATTCGGGATTAACGTTTTCCTCGTAGTATTCGCTCAGGTCGTCCATATATTCGGAATAGCTGTCGTTCCAGTTTATCGCAGGATAGTGACGAGCGTATGCAAGTGCCTTATCGAGCGCCCAGAAGCAGCGAACAAAACGCTTTGTATTCTGCGTAACAGGCTCGGAGAAGTCCGAACCCTGCGGAGAAACCGCACCGATGATAGTTACAGAACCCTCGGAATCGTTGAGGTTGCGTACATAGCCTGCGCGCTCATAGAACTCCGAAATTCTTGACGGAAGATATGCGGGGAAGCCTTCTTCGGCAGGCATTTCTTCAAGACGTCCGCTAATTTCACGGAGAGCCTCTGCCCAACGAGAGGTAGAGTCCGCCATGATAGCGATATGATAGCCCATATCACGATAGTATTCGGCAAGCGTGATTCCCGTATAAATAGATGCTTCACGGGCTGCAACAGGCATATTTGAAGTATTTGCGATAAGAACGGTTCTGTCGGTGAGCGCTTTTCCCGTTCTCGGGTCGACAAGCTCGGAGAATTCCTCAAGAACCTGAGTCATCTCGTTTCCTCGCTCGCCGCAGCCGATATAAACAATGATATCGGCATCACACCACTTTGCAAGCTGGTGCTGTGTCATTGTCTTGCCCGTTCCGAAGCCGCCCGGAATTGCGGCTGTTCCGCCCTTTGCAATCGGAAGAACTGTGTCGATAACACGCTGTCCGGTAATCAGCGGTCTGCTTATAGGCAGACGGTTTGTGAACGGACGAGCTTGCTTGATAGGCCATTTCTGGCAAAGTGTAAGCTCAACTTCCGTGCCGTCGTCCTTTTTTATCTTGGCAACAACGTCATTAATTGTGTAATCGCCGTCCTCTGCGACCCATGTTACCTCGCCTTTTAAATACGGTGAAAGCATACATCTATGCTCAATGACAGGCGTTTCGGGGCAGACGGCATAGATATCGCCGCCCTTTAAGGTATCGCCTACCTTAGTTTTGAGTGTAACGCTGTATTTTTTCTCTGTATCAAGAGAAGAAACAACGCTACCCTCTCCGATGAACGCACCGCTTATCTCTTCAAGCTTTTTCAGAGGGCGTTCGATACCGTCAAAAATATTTGAGATTATTCCGGGGCCGAGAACGGCGGACATAGGCATACCGCTGCCCGTTACAGGCTCGCCCGGCTTCAGTCCAGTCGTTGATTCATATACCTGAATGGTAGTTTCCTCGCTTGACATATTGATAACCTCGCCGACAAGCCTTTTCGCGCCGACATATACCATTTCAAGCATGGAAAAATCCGTTGTATCCTTAACCTTTACAACAGGGCCGTTAATGGAAAAAACTGTATTCAAACCTTATCCTCCCCTTATTCCGCAAAGGCGTTGCTGCTTACGAACAGGCTTTTCTGCTCCTCGACTGCAAGATCAAAGGTCTTGTCGATGATAGTTCCGTTTTCCTTTGAATAAACGGAAAAACCGCCAAGCTTTATCGCGCTGTCGGGAACGAATGTAACATTTTCAGCCTTGATAACTCTTTTGAGAACATCGGCAAGCCTGATATCCTCGGGAGAAAGGCGTATTTCCGCGCCGTTTCCGACATTCAGCACAAGCAGCTTCTTTATAAGTGTATCCGCATAAGCATTGCTTCCGCGATATTCGGCAATTCTTTTTTCGACCGCCAAGAAAACCTTATCGGAAAGCTCCTCGCGGCAGCGCAGAACGCTCTTTTTCATTTCAAGCTCTGCCTTTGAGATATCACGGACATATTTATTTCCGTTTTTCTTCTTGTTAGAATTCAGATATTTGTCGGCAGCCTCCTCGGACTCCTCCTTGGCAGCGGAAAGAATACTTTTCTTAACGCTTTCAGCGTCATCAAGGATCGCCGAAACCTTTTCGTCGATCTCATCATTGACGGCGCAGATGAATTTCTGCAGCTTCTCATTTTCTGTACCCATATTTATATATCCTTCCTCAAATCAAAGCTTCAATCCGATCGCGGATTCAATATATTTCGATATATTCTCGGTAACATTAGATGTGGCGTGTCGGTCGGGAACTTCAACAATAAGCGGTGATTTACGATTGAGCTTCAAGTCATATACAAGCTCCTCACAAAGCCGCACAAGCTTCTCCGTCATAAGTATAACAGCAATATCCTTGTTGTCCATTGCTCCGAGAAGCGCCTTTTTGACCTCGGCAGCGTCATGAACGACTACTCCCTCAATTCCTGCAAGACGCATTCCCATCTGAGTATCAACATTATCGCTTATAAGATACAGACGCATACCGAACGTCCTCCTTTCCGCCAAGAAAACTCAGATAAAGAGCATAAGAAGCGCAACAACGAAGCCGTAAAGCGCACAAGCTTCACCAAGAGCTGCAAAGATAAGTGCATTTAGATCGGAAGAGCACACGTCTGAACTCCAGTCACCGGCTATGATA
>CAMJES010000177.1 GCA_946404705.1 uncultured Ruminococcus sp.
CAAAATAACAGGATCATTACCACCACGACAACCACCACAGACTATCTGGACAAGCTTTTCATATTCATCAAGCGTAAGACGCACGGCGAATACCTTGACATTTTTATTTGAAAGACGTTCTACTTCATCCTTGAGTTCGGAGATCTCTTGATCCTTTTCGGCAAGAGCGTCTTCATCGGATTGAACAGCGACATCAACGGGTCGGTTCTCTATCTCTTTTATACGCTGTTCAAGCTCCTGGTTTTTCAGCACAAGAACATCATTCTTTCGCTGTAATTCATCGTCATACGCTTCAAGCTCGGCGTTGCGTTCACGGTATTCATCAAGTTCTTTGATCTTTGCTTCCGCCTCTGAAAGCTTTCGTTCCGCAGTATCCGCACGGCTTAATGCTATATTCCTGTCAGTCCGAAGCTGCTGGTTCTCCTTATTTGTTTCGTTGTTTGCCTTGATCCAGAACTCTTTTTTCTCTTCCGCTTCTTCAAGATCCTTTTTCAGCTTGATAAAATCCTTATGCGTTGTGATATCGCCACTCATGACCTGCTCGACAAGCTCGGGAGGAGCATCGGGTTTGCTTATATCATAGGAAAGGGTAAGGGGAAGATTTTCAAAAGTTTCTTCACGTCCTCCAATAGTTGGAGAACTGCTGAATTCGTATCGCTGTATAAGGTTATATACCGTCTGGCGCTTGAATCCCATTGAAGTGTACCAGCGTTCAAAGGTTCCCGAAGAGTGGTTTGCAAGGAGATCCTGCGCTTCTTTGAACTTTGCCCCGAGAATCGTAAAATAGCCGGCGGTTTCCTGCCTTATAACTGCTTCGCAATTTCTTAAGCTTTGGGCAATGCCTGAATCCAACTCGGAATAATCAAATGCAGCAGCAACAGAAGCTTCACTCTGAACGGGAGCAGGAGGTTCGGAAGGCTTGTCCTGCACAGCCATAGCTTTCCACACTTCGGGGACGTCATATTCTCCGTTTTCACGCCATTCGCTGTCAGCTGTACAAAGCCAGCATTTATCACATTCTGCTGTGCAGTCGGGATGATGCATATCCATTCCGTATTCAAAAAATCCTGCAGGGCAATAGTTGCCGAAAAATTCTTTTAAAACTACGTTTGGATAATGCTCACGAAATACTTCAAGATAAGTTTTTTCTGCCATACTTGACAAATCCTTTCTTATGCCTTATAATAAGGCTGTATAGTATTGTTTTGAGCCTGTTTCGGTGGCAGCCGATAAGGCTCTTTTTTTGTGCAGTTTTCTGCGGAACAGCCTCTCGGCTCACCTGTATCGAGTAAGTAGTGGCATCCTCTTTCACCGTTGTTATATCCGCCATACGTCCGATAGTGTCCGCAGCCTTTACAGCTTGTCCTGCTCATCGTCTTCCTCCTCAAAGCAGAGCAGAATGTTCTCCGCTGTCTGCAGGATAAGGCAGCCGATAAGCGCTGCTGCAATAACGATCATAATGATCTTATACATTCTTTGCCGCCTCCTCGGTTCTTTTCTTTATGATACGGAATAAGACCTCTGCACAAGCTTCTGCGGACGGCTTGCCGTAGATCTCGATGCGTCTGCCGTCTTGGGCGTATGTAACCGTGTCCGGTTCTCTGCCTTCGATTTCGGGAATTTTGATTTCTTTCATGGTATCACTTCCTTTCATTTATCCTGCGCAGCATATTCAGCAAGTTTTTTGTCGATAATATTCAGCTTGTCACAAGCTGTTTCCGAAAGAGCTTTTATAGCGTCAAGTACATCGGAAGCAACTCCGGCAGCAGAATCTTTTTTTACCAGTTGTTCTGCATTATTAAGATAATAACCAGCTGAAATAGCCGCGGCTTTTATCTGTTCCAGAACGCACGATGCCTCTACGAGCTCGTTATAAATGATGTCGTCGTATATATCCTGCAGTTTTACTTGTTTTGACATTTCTCTCACCTCACTTTCTTATCTCTCAATTCCAAGCACCTTTGCGATGCAGTCTGCCATGCGCTCGCTCTCTCGTGCACCGCACATGAATGCTTCTATCGTGCCGACAGTATATCCAGTTGCTTTTGAAAGGTCAGCATATTTCCAACCTCTTATTGACAACTGCTTTTTTACTTCGGCAATAAACAACTTGTATATATTAATCACCCCCATTTTGTGATATTTGATAATTTTTGTTCGGAAACCTTGACAAAAGCAAATAAAAAATGTACTATATAAGTGTTGAAGCAAATATAGCGTGTGCTTGAAACTATAATCAATTAGCCGTTGATTATGGGTTGGTTTTGTATTGCCTTGTGTGTTATGTTTTCCTTACAAGATATATAATAGCACACAAAATCGGTACTGTCAATACAAAATACCGAAAATATACACTTTTGTATCTTTTGCCAAAAAAGGAGTGAATAAAATGTGTATTTTAGATAATATTTGTGTGTTATTAAAAGAACAACATAAAAAGCAAAAGGATTTGACAGATTATTTAGGAATAAGTAAGAATGCATTTACCAACTGGAAGAATGGAGATAATACATCATATAAAAAATATCTTCCGCAAATAGCTGAATTTCTTGGCGTTTCGGTTGATTTTCTTGTTGGCAATGAGAAACAGAGCGACAATGAAAAGCTCTCTTTTGCTCTATTTGGAACATCAGACGTAGACGAAGAAGTTCTTGACGATGTACGCAAGTACGCCCAGATAACAAGAAAAATGAGGGAGGAAGAAAAGAAAGAGGGCAAATAAATGACAACATACGAGGAATTATGTGCTATTGCCGAAAAAGATAATATTCTTATGCTTATCGGTAAGCTCCACGGATCTCCGTCAATGGCAATTTGTGATGATGGCGACTGTGCTGCAGTTTTTGACTATTCGCAGATAGATAGCAGTTCTATGCTTATGACTTGTACTGCTCATGAGATAGGACATTGCGAAACAGGTTCTTTCTACAATGAAAACAGTCTTGAGCTTCGCAGCCGTATGGAATATCGTGCGAATAAATGGGCAATAAAAAAACTCGTTCCAAAGGACGAGATGAAAAAAGCAATTGAAAAAGATAATACCGAAGTGTGGCAGCTTGCCGAATACTTCGGCATTACCGAAGATATGATTAAGTTTGCTTTGTGGGTGTATTTTGATATTTCTGCGTAAACGCCGCAATTTGTTTGCAGGCGTTATAAAAATACGGGCGTACACGAAAATCGAATTGATGCATAAAGAGATTAGGAGGTATTGTTATGGCAAAATGTAGTAAGTGTGGGCGCAAAGGTTTATTTTTTAAAGTAAATGAAAACGGTTTGTGCAAAGACTGCGCTGCGCTTGATATTATTGCTCACGAAAAAGCAAACCTGGAAACACAAATAAGTATGCGCAGAGCCGATCTTTCGGCTTTGCAGATTAAAATTGCCGAAGAAACCGAACAGTTTGAAAGTATATCGGAGAATAGACAAAGCGTTTATAATAGCATCAAACGACAAGCAGAATATGATGCTATAAACAACATTCAGAATGAAATAGATTCCTTGAATATTGAACGTGGTAAAAAGGAATCAGAAATATCTGATATAACCGAACAGCTTAATAAAATAAATTCTGAATATGCTTCCATGCAAAAGAAGCTGTATAAAGTCAAAACCCTTTTTGAAAGCTATCAGAGTGCAAATAAACGATATGTAAAAGAGGGTGAAACGAATCTTGATGAAAGCTTTCTGAAGAACCTTGCTCCTACAGTTGAAATTGATTTGCAATGTATGACTATCAAGCAGCTGCGCAGCCTTTATAATCAGAATAAAAAGCTTATCCAGGACTGCTTGAAGAAGTATGAGGGCAGATATACCACTAAAACAAATGCCGCCTTATACAAGCTTATGACTATTGCATTGGAAGCTGAATTGCAAAATATTTTATATAGTATTAATTTCGGTAAGCTCGAAAGTTCTATTGATGATGTTAAGGCTATGAGTGCAAAATACCTTGCTATTGCATCAGACGGCAATCAGAGCATAGCTCCTACCATTAAAAAGTTCATCGGAGAGATTGAATGCTTATTTATTGAAGCAGTTAAAATCGAATATGAATACTATGTTCAGAGAGAACGAATCAAGGAAGAACAGCGTGCCCTTCGTGAGCAAATGAAGCAGGAAGCAGAGGAACGAAAGGCTCTTGAGCAGGAAAGAAAGCGTATTGAAAAGGAAGAGCAGAAGTATCGGAACGAAATAGACAATATCAGAGAGCAGCTTGAAACAGCTGATCCCGAAAAAGCACAGGTGCTTAACGAAAGAATTGCCGAGCTTGAAGGACAGATAGATCAAATAGAGGATAAGCGTGAGCAGATCGCTTCTCTTGAAAATGGCAAGGCTGGATATGTGTATATTATCAGCAATATTGGGTCCTTTGGTGATGATGTGTACAAAATCGGCATGACCCGACGTATGGAGCCTATGGATAGAGTTAATGAGTTAGGAAATGCAAGCGTGCCGTTCCCGTTTGATGTTCACGGATTGATTTTCTCGGATGATGCTGTCGGACTTGAACATGATTTACATAGTATTTTTAATAATAAACGTGTAAATAAGGTTAATCTGCGCAAGGAATTCTTCAAAGTATCTCTTGATGAAATTGAAAAAATCGTTGATGAACGCTGTCCTTCAGCTGAATTTAAGCGCACTGCTTTAGCAGAACAGTATAGGCAGAGTTTGACGATGTCGGAAGCGGCATCAGAGCTTGATGATGAAGATTTAGCTGAAGATTTAGCGTGATTTCTGCAAAATTTGCAGTTGACTGCAAAAAAATCCCTCTACTCGATGCGTCAACACCGAGTAGAGGGCGAGAAGAACGGGTATGCTATACCACATCTCTGACAAGATAAGTATAGCACACCTCCGAGAAAAAATCAAGGAGGAGTTATGAAAACAGCAGTAATTTATGCCCGATATTCATCGGACAAGCAGACCGAGCAGTCTATCGAAGGACAGCTCTACGACTGCTACAACTACGCCAAGCAACACGGAATAACGGTCATACACGAATACATCGACCGAGCAATGACGGGCAAGAACGACGACCGACCGTCCTTTCAGCAGATGCTCGCCGACAGCACACGCCGTGAATGGGAATATGTCCTTGTGTGGAAGCTTGACCGCTTCGCACGAAATACCATTGACAGCGCAGTAAACAGACAGATACTTTCCAAGAACGGCGTGAAGATACTCTCGGTAATGGA
>CAMJES010000178.1 GCA_946404705.1 uncultured Ruminococcus sp.
ACCACCGAGATCTACACTCTTTCCCTACACGACGCTCTTCCGATCTGGATATCAAGAGCCGTGACGAAGAGATCGACTATGCAGAGGCTCACAACATTCCTCTTAAGATAAACAGAGAAACAAACTACTCCAAGGACAAGAACATCTGGCATCTTTCCCACGAAGGTCTTGACCTTGAAGATCCTGCAAACGAACCGCAGTATGAAAAGCCGGGCTTCCTTGAAATGGGCGTTTCTCCCATTCAGGCTCCCGACAAGCCTACATACGTTACTATTCACTTTGAAAAGGGCGTTCCCACGGCTGTTGACGGCAAGACAATGAACGGCACAGAGCTTGTTACCGCTCTTAACAAGCTTGGCGGCGAAAACGGCATCGGTCTTGTTGACCTTGTTGAAAACCGTCTTGTCGGAATGAAGTCCAGAGGCGTTTACGAAACACCGGGCGGAGCTATCCTTTATCACGCTCATGAGGTTCTCGAAACTATCACACTTGACAAGGCTACACAGCGCATGAAGCAGAAGCTTGCTATCGACTTTGCAGACCTCGTTTACAACGGTCAGTGGTTCACACCCGTTCGTGAAGCTCTTTCCGCTTTCGTTACAAAGACTCAGGAAACTGTTACGGGTGATGTTAAGCTCAAGCTTTACAAGGGCAACATCATCAACGCAGGCGTTACTTCTCCTTACACTCTCTATGATGAGGAAGTTGCAACATTTGATGAAGATCACGTTTACAATCAGGCTGATGCCGAAGGCTTCATCAACCTCTTCGGTCTTCCTATCAAGGTAAAGGCTGTACTTGACGCAAAGAGAAATAACAAGTAAGGTTAGGCAGATATATGAGATTTTGGAGTAAGATCTCGGCGGTGCTTACGGCTGCTGTAATGGCATTTTCTGCAGCCGCACCGACGTTTGCGGATTATGTTTTTGACGGTGAATACTGGGTATGGCAGGACGAAGTTCCGGATGAAGAGGTTGAAGTCGTTGAAGAAGCTCCGATCGCTGATGTTGTTGACGATGTTGACGATGTTGAGGATGCTTGCGAAGCTGACGATGTTGATGATGATTGGGACTGGGACGGTTACAGTTACTGGTCGTCCGACTGGAGAGAAAAATCAAAGTATTCCGAATTTACCTTAGTCAAAGCCGGTACGAATATGCTGACATTATGCGTTGGAAACAACAAAAATGCGGTTGAATTCAAGCTCTACCTTTATGACAAGAAAAAGGGAAAGTATGTTATTAAAGAGCATATAGACACTAAAGCCGAGGATCATAAGTATTTTTTCGGAGATACTTGGATATACAGCCTTAACCCGGGAACAACATATAAGCTGATGCTCGTTTCCTACGACAAAAACGGAGAAAAAATCAAAACGGAATATCTTTCCGCGAGAACGCTTTCAAAGGAGCCGCACGTTGTTGTGAAAAACAACGGAAAGCAGGCTGTTATCACATGGGAACCCTGTCAGCCCGGTGCTTCGGGATATGAGGTTTACAGGAAGGCAACGCCGGATGATTATTACTACCTCAGCGAACCCGAGATGGGAACGGCGGAGGAGCTTGAAGCGGACGGCTATAAGCTTGTTGCGAGAAAAAGCAGCTCGCCGAAGGGAAAAATCACCGTCAAGAACAGAAAGGATTACCTTTATGTTGTCCGTACATTTAAGGTCGTTGGCGGCAAAAGGGTTTACAGCGGTTTTTCCTGTCCAGCTTCAACTGAATTTGCAGAGGCTTATGTAAATACACTTAAGCTGAAATCCCATGAACGCTGCTCGGGCGAGGAGCTTAAGCTGGTCAAGAAGTATGTTGCTCAGGTCACGGACAAAAAAATGAGCAACGCCGAAAAGCTCAGGGCGATATTTATGCTTGTTCATTCCAATGGCAATTATCAGAATGACATCACCAAGATCAGCGCAAGCCGTCCGGTTTGGCAGCTTATGGTCAAGGGTGAGGGACAATGCGCTACATGGGCGTACACGCTTTATGATATGCTTGAATATGCAGGATTTGACATAAGAGTTGTAAGAGGATTGCGTCCGTCCGGTCAGCAGCATTTCTGGTGTCAGATAAAGCTGAACGGAAGCTGGTATAATCTTGACGCACATCTCGGAACATACCTCTCAAAGTACGACGGCGATTACAGAGAATATGTCATTCAGGATTATTCGGGTTGAATATAAGGGCGGAGCAGTTATCCGCCCTTGTGTTGTTTTTTTTAAACGTATATTTTCGCACAAAATGCGGAAAAATAGCATTGTTACCCGTTCGGGACAATGCCGCACGGCGCTTTGTATGCACGGGATCTGTGCGGCATTGCCTTGATAAAACTTACAAGGAGAATTCAATATGAAGATAAAGAATATTTTTATCGGTATGCTTATGATCGCGGCTGTAATGCTTTCGGCTTGTTCGTCAAAGCAGGATGCGGAGGCTGCCGCAAAGGACGCTGAGCTTCAGCAGAAGCTGATCGGCGTTTGGTATTATACCGACTCTGTTGTATATGATGATGACGGGAATTTTTCTGCTTTTTCGGCGTATGAATTTACAGACAAAGTAGCAAAGGCTCATGATATTGAAGGAGCGCAGATTTCCTCTGCTGTAATTGATAAATATAAGATCGAGAACGGAGAATATGTTGTCGAGGTGGACGGAAAAAAAGAATATGCCTTGATAGAAATTCGTGAAGTTGACGGCAGAGATCATCTTTACTGGGGCATTGATTCGGGAACGTTGGAGTTTATCCGAATGACAGATGAAGAAATAGAGGATTTTGGTATACCGGTTGGTCAGTACCTCACAGGCGAGGCAGAGCTGCTTGGAATTGAGACCACCGCCTCAGAGTCAGAAACCGAACCGGAAACATCTGCTGTTTCCGAATAAAAAATAAGGAGTTCACTACTATGAACAATAAAATGTGGGCAGGACGCTCTTCAAAAGAGGTCGATTCCCGTGTTAACGATTTTAATTCATCAATAAAATTCGATTCAAGAATGTACAGGCAAGATATCAAAGGCTCTATGGCACACGCTGAGATGCTCGGTGACTGCGGCATTATAGAAAAGTCGGAAAGCGAGAAGATCATTGCAGGACTTAAGGAGATTCTTGCCGATATTGACAGCGGCAAGCTGCAGTTTGACCCGAATGCTGAGGATATTCATATGTTTGTGGAGTCCGAGCTTACAAATCGGCTCGGCGACACGGGCAAGCGCCTTCACACGGCTCGAAGCAGGAACGATCAGGTCGCTCTTGACATAAGAATGTATCTCAAAGACGAGATTGACGAGATAATTCCGATGATCCGTGAGCTTATCGGGGTACTCTGCGATATTGCGGAGAAAAACCTTGATACTATTATGCCCGGCTACACGCATCTTCAGCGCGCGCAGCCGATAACATTTGCTCACCACATGATGGCTTATGCGCAGATGCTTATCCGCGACATCGGCAGATTTGAAGATACATACAAGCGTATGAACAAAATGCCGCTCGGAAGCGGTGCGCTTGCAACTACGACCTATCCTATCGACCGAAGACAGGTCTGCGGACTGCTCGGTTTTGACGATATCACGATGAATTCGCTTGACGGTGTTTCCGACAGAGATTTCTGTGTTGAGATGTGTTCGGCAATTTCGATACTGATGATGCACCTTTCACGTTTTTCCGAGGAGATAATCCTTTGGAGTTCTTGGGAGTTCAAGTTTATTGAGCTTGATGATGCTTATGCGACGGGTTCGTCGATAATGCCGCAGAAGAAGAACCCCGATGTCACCGAGCTTATCCGCGGCAAGACGGGCAGAGTTTACGGCGATCTCAACACGCTGCTTGTTATGCTTAAAGGCACTCCGCTTGCATACAACAAGGATATGCAGGAGGACAAGGAAGCTATTTTTGATGCGATCGACACGGTAAAGCTTTGCCTTACAACGTTTATTCCGATGCTTTCAACAATGGAGCTTTACAAGGAGAATATGAGAAACGCTGCGGCGAGAGGTTTTATCAACGCTACCGATTGTGCAGACTATCTTGTTAAAAAGGGTCTGCCGTTCAGGGATGCTTACAAGATAACGGGAACGCTCGTTGCTTACTGCATAAAAAATCAGACTGTTCTCGAAAATCTTTCGCTTGATGAATTCCGCGAGCTTTCGCCCGTATTCGATGATGATGTTTACGAGGCTATCAAGCTTGAAACCTGTGTAAATATGAGAAAGGCGGACGGAGGGCCTGCTCCCGATGCTGTTAAAAAGCAGATAGAATTTGCAAGGAAATATACGAAATGATATCGGCGCACAACTAAGGGGCGCATAGAAAGGGAGAAAATTATGGCGTACAGGGTTTTTATAGACGGTCAGGAGGGTACGACCGGACTTCGTATTGTTGAGAGATTAAAGGACAGAAGCGATATTGAGCTTATCACGATAGACGAGGAGCTTCGCAAGAACACGGCTGAGAGAAAACGCCTTATCAACGAATCGGACTACACATTCTTATGTCTGCCCGACGCTGCGGCTATCGAATCGGCGGAGCTTTGCGAAAATCCGCACACGAAGATCCTTGATGCTTCGACTGCGCACAGAACTGCGCCGGGTTGGGCTTATGGTCTGCCCGAGCTTTCTGCCGAGCATCGTGCGAAAATTGCTTCTTCGAAGAGAGTAGCGGTTCCCGGCTGTTATGCGAGCGGTTTCAACGCGCTTTGTTATCCGATGGTAAAATCGGGACTTATCGCGCCTTATCATACGGTGACTTGCCACGCTGTATCGGGTTACAGCGGTGCAGGAAAGAAAGCTATTGCTGTATATGAGGGTGAAGACAAGCCGGACGAATTCAATTCGCCGAGGTTTTACTCTCTCGGCAAGCAGCACAAGCATATTAAGGAAATGATGGCAATATCGGGACTTTCTTATCCTCCGATATTCAGCCCTATCGTTGACGATTACTACAACGGAATGGTGGTTGCGGTTCCGTTTTTCCTCAGAGCAATGCCGAAAAAGACGAGCGCCGAGGCTGTTCACGCAATGCTTTCCGAGCATTATGAGGGACAGAATTTCGTGAAGGTAATGCCTTTCATGGGCGAGGGCGTTCTGGAAAACGGATTCCTTGCGGCTAACACGATGAAGGACACCAACATGATGCAGATATTCGTTTTCAGATCGGAAGAGCACACGTCTGAACTCCAGTCACCGGCTATGATAT
>CAMJES010000179.1 GCA_946404705.1 uncultured Ruminococcus sp.
ATAGCGTCCGCCGCCGCAGACTGTGCCTTGCGCACCGATGCTGTTGGAAACGAACTCGAAAACCGTCTTTGTGTAGTAGTCAAGTCCACGAACTATCTTCGGATTGACCGTGAATGCGATATCCATTGCCGTGAGGTTCTTTTTCAGCTTTTCAAAGTGTTCGCTGCATTCCTCGCAGAGATAATCGAGAATGACGGGCGCACCCTTAGCAATGTCCTGACATATCGGACTCTTGCAGTCGAGAATACGCATAGGATTTTTTTCAAGACGTTCGCGGCAGGTTCCGCAAAGCTCGTCTTTTCTGCCCTCGAAGTAGCTTTTGAGCGCCTTGTGGTATTCTCCGCGGCACTTCGGACAGCCGATAGAGTTGATGTTGAGCGCAACGTCCTTTATGCCAAGGCGGCGCAGGAATGCGTCAACCATTGCTATCATTTCTGCGTCTGCGGCAGGGGAAGCGCTTCCGTACATTTCCGCGCCGAACTGGTGGAACTCGCGAAGTCTGCCTGCCTGCGGCTTTTCGTGTCTGAAGCAGGAGATGTTGTAGAAAACCTTCTGCGGAAGAGCGTCCGAAAGCATACCGTTTTCCAGCACCGCACGAGCAGCTCCTGCAGTTCCCTCCGGACGGAGCGTGAAGTCGTCATCGTCCTTGCCGTTGGCGGAGCTTTTTGCAGTCACGCCGTACATTTCTTTCTGCACAACATCAGTCGAATCGCCGACGCTGCGCTTGAAAAGCTTTGTGTTTTCAAATGTCGGGAAACGTATCTCCTTGAAGCCGTAGCATTCGGCGGTTTCAGCAGCAAGCTGCTCAACTGTGTGCCACTTGTACACCTCGGAAGGTTTGACATCCTGCGTTCCCTTTGGTCTTTTTGTAATAAGATCCATGTAAAAACTCCTTTTTGTATATTTAAAAATTCTGTAAAAATATAAAAAGCCGTCCTTGCGCAAAAGAAACGCTGTGCATTGATAAGCGTTTCCCGAACAAGGGACGACTTGTAAAAAATCGCGGTGCCACCCTATTTTTTAAGGCAAAAAGCCTTAACTTCATTCTCTTTAACGCAGAAAACGGCTGTGTTTTATCGCACAGCGGCTCAAAAGTGTCCTTCACTCGCAAACTCTTCGGGCGTTTGCACCGACCGCCCTCTCTGGAGAAGAAGTTTTGCTTGCTACTCTCTTTATCACAGCCTTTATAGAATTAGTATAACTCATTAATCCTAAGTTGTCAAGAAAAATCTTATGAATATTATTAAACAAGCTATTGTGGGGGACGTTTTCCCGTACCGTTTGTATAAAAACAAGAAAAAACGTAACGGGCAACCCGTTCCCAAACGGAAGTGCGTTTAAAAACACGGCAGATATAAAACAAAACGGCGGAAAAATTTCCGCCGAAAATGTTCATCATTTGTTGGGGTTAACGATCTGACGCCAGTCGAGGTCGCCTCTTTCGAGCGCGTGGATAAGCGCTTCTGCCGTAGCGATATTTGTTGCAACGGGGATATTGTGAACATCGCAAAGTCTTAACAGATTCATTTCGTTCGGCTCATGCGGTTTCGGAGAAAGCGGATCGCGGAAGAACAGCAGCAGGTCGATCTCGTTGCAGGAAATTCTTGCGCAGATCTGCTGGTCGCCGCCCTGTGAGCCGCTGAGATAGCTTTTGATATTTAGTCCGGTTGCCTGAGCAACCATTTTTCCGGTTGTTCCGGTCGCGCAGATATTATGCTTAGAAAGGATGCCGCAGTAAGCGATGCAAAACTGTACGAGTAATTCTTTTTTTGAGTCGTGTGCAATAAGTGCAATATTCATTGGACGAAACTCCCCTTCTGTAATTTATTTTATCAGATCGCATTTTATATTATAAGGTAACGTTTTCAGATGAACGCCGACTGCACAGCCGCAGTCAGTATATTTTAGGGATAGGGTATAGCCTTACTGGAGGAGCATTTTAAAGCTGAGCGGAACATCCTCGCCTTTTATGCGGCGTGAGATAGCGTCGAAAGCTTTGAAAGCATTTGAACCGGACGGAAGAGGAATACCCTTGCCGGTCGAGATAACAACTGCGTCATCGTTCGGTATAACGCCGATAAGCTGAACTCCGACCGTGTCGATGATATCGTCAAGATCCTTGACAATATCCGACTGGAAGATATCGGGATCGATCTTGTTGATGATAAGGCGCTGTTTTTTATTGCCTCTCTTATAGAATTCATCCGACATTGCGCGCGCGTCACGAACGCAGATCGGGTCTGCAGTTGTATTGATAAGGATAAGGTCGGACTGTTCAACAACGTCAAAAACGCTCTCGTTTGTACCTGCGGAGGTGTCAACGATTATGTATTCGTAATACTTTCTCATTTCCTCGCAGATACGCTTGATAGTTGCAGCGTCGACCTTTGAGAACGGATCCTCGGGAGCGCATACAAGGCTTAAATTTGAAGCGATCTTGACGGGGGTTGTTGCCTGATAAACGTCAACTTCGCCCGAAATGACCGAACCGAGGTCGTATTTAACATCGTCCTTAACGCCGAGCATGATATCAAGGCAGCGAAGACCGAAGTCGAGTTCTATGATAAGAGTTCTGTGTCCCTGCTTAGCGAGCGCAAAGCCAAGTTCGGCACAAATTGAAGATTTACCGGTGCCGCCTTTACCGGATGTGATTGCAATGATTTTAGACATAAAAAACTCCTTCCTGATATAGAGAAAAACATAGCCGCATATTTATTATTTTTTATACGGCTATCAATTATTTATATTGTACCACACTTTTATCAAAAGTCCAAGAGTTTTTTTATTATTCTGCACAATTTTGTCAAGTTAGCTTGTTTTTTTTGAATTTCTTTGTGAGATTTATACATATAAAAATTGCACATAAACCTCTGCTGTGAACAGAATGCTTATGTGCAATTGATTTTGTATCGATTATTCCGCAAGACCTGCAAGGATATCCGTCTTTTCTTCGTCCGTTATCATTTCGGGCGAACGCACCTTATAATTCTTGTCAAAATAAGCCTCGATGAACTGGCGTATCATAAATTTTGAATATTCGCCGTGTTCAACAAATCCCGAAAATGCGATAACGGGGTCGTCTGAGGGGTAAAAGCCTATGAACGAAGAGCCGGTGTCTTCCGCCGAGGTCATCTGCGGAGTTCCCGTTTTGATAGCCGCCTGCTCGGGAAGCTCGGAAAGACGGTAATCTGTGTAATAATCCTTGACCGCAGGGTAGGAGTAGGGCAGGAAGTTCGCTGCTTTTTCCATTCCTGCGATAATATTGTCAAAGGTATATCCGGTAGCGTCGGGAACGGTCGCAGAAATTGTCGGCTCAGTCCTGCTTACAAGCTTCTCCATATTATATGTGTAAACACTATCCACAACGTAAGGCTTGTAGCGTGTGCCGCGGTTCGCGATGGTGTTCGCCAGCATTGCAAGCTGGAGGGGAGTTGCGTATGTTTCCGACTGTCCGATAGCGGCCTGAACGACAAGTCCTGCCTGCCATTCAAGGCGGCGCTCCCGGAAGCTTTCGGGCGTTGCGAAGTAGCCTGCCATATCGCCCGTTTCGATACCCGTGTTCTGACCGAAGCCGTAAAGCTTTGCATAGCCTGCAAGGCGGTCGATGCCGAGCTGTCTGACTGTTTCATAGAAGAAGATATTGCAGGATTTTTCGATAGCCGTTACAACGTTTATCCTGCCGTGGTAGCCGGTACATTTCGGCTTGTAGTCATCCCAGTAGGTGTAGACCTGATTGCAGGTGATAAGCGTTTTCGGGGAGATAACGCCCTCGTTAAGACCTGCCGTGGCGGTCACGGTCTTGAACGTTGAACCGGGGCGGTAAAGTCCCGAAGTCGCGCGGTTGATAAGCGGAGAGTTCTCGCCGTTTGCGACTGCCGAGTAGTTCTCAAGGTAGTCGCTTATGCTGTATGTCGGAGATGTCGCAGCCGCAATGACTGCGCCCGTTTTTACATCGGTGACAACTATTGCGCCTGCGTTTGCATTTTCGCCTTTTTTGTTGGTCGAGGTCTGATTTTGCAGCCACTCTATATGATTTTCAAGTATCTGCTGGACTTTTTGCTGATAGTCCATATCTATCGTAAGCTTTACCGTGTTTCCCGGAACGGTTTCCTTTGTAATAGTATCGGAAGCGACAACGCCGTTCAAAAGTTCAAGCTCACGGGTGCCTGTTACGCCGCGAAGCTGGCTCTCCATAGCCTTTTCAACGCCGCTCTTGCCGAGGACGTCATTGAGCATATATCCGCTGTTTTTAAGCGTTTCATATTCCTCTGCGTTTATCGAGCCGACCGTTCCGACAAGGTGCGGAGCATAGTTGTTGTCCTCGTAAACGCGGATAGCTTCCTCTGCAACGTCCATACCTTCAAGCTCGAAAGCGGCTTCTTTCAGCTTTACAACGCTTTCCATAGGAATATCTTCTGCAAGAGTATAGCGGTTTGCAAGGGAAAAGCTGCGGATAGTCATTTCGTAGCGTATGCCGACAATGATTCGCTTTTGGCGGACGGTGTAGGAATCGTCGACTTTGTAAAGTTCGAGCATTGCGTCTATACATTCCGCTGCAGTCGCATACGGCTGAACGGAGATGTTTTTGCGAAGCTTTGCGATATCGCTCTCACGCATTTCAAGGAAGCTGTACGGCGTTGTCTGACTGATCGGGAGCGTATCGTTCCAGTCAACGCCGTCCTCTTCAAGTATCTCGGCAATGCGCAGGATTATCCTGTTTATCTCTTGGGTATCGGAGGAAAGGAACGCTTTTTCGAGAATAACATTAAAGCCGACCTTGTTGCTGACAACTGCCTTGCCTGCGGCGTCAACTATCTCGCCGCGCGGCGCACTTATATCCTGCGTGACAGTGCGTGTGCTTTTGGCTTGTTCAAGGTATTTTTCACCGTCAACGATCTGCATTTTCATAAGTGCGACAGCGCACATCGACATTGCAAGCAGAACAAGAGCGATAAGTATAATGGTTCTTATTTTTTTAGCTATCAAAGCGAAGTTCATATTATTCTCTCACAATATTGTCGGATTTCTCTTCGACATAGGTTTCTTTTATTACTCCGAGCCGCGATGATAAAAACTTTATAAGCGGATAGAACACCGCCGAAGCTATGACGGTGAATATCATAACGGGCAGTATCTCGCGCAAGATCGGAAGAGCGTCGTGTAGGGAAAGAGTGTAGATCTCGGTGGTCG
>CAMJES010000180.1 GCA_946404705.1 uncultured Ruminococcus sp.
TGGAGTTCAGACGTGTGCTCTTCCGATCTCATAAGTCCGCAGTAAAAGCGTATTCGGTCGGTTATCCGCCCCTTTTTTGCATTTCTCACCGCTATCGGCAAGCGGCGACGTTCACATTCCCTTTTTATCCCCCGTATAAGCACCTGCTCCGCGCTGTCGCAGAAAAGCTCCGTCACACGATACTTTTCAAGCGCATTTTCAAGAAAATCGCAAACGCATTTCTCCAGTTCGCACGGCGTAAGTTCCGCCTTTGAATACCATTCGTCAAGCGTAACTATCCTGCCCAAGTTCTTTGTGATACCCGTGAGATTGAGCGCGTGAGCCGAACCGTTTCCGCCGAAATCCAGTCCTGCCGTGCAGTACGCAATGTCCTCGGGCGGCTCGTCAATAATGTACCGTTCGGGTGAATCCGCAAACGTCCGATAGATAACGCCCTGCGAAGCCCTCCATAACCCAAGAATAAATCTGTCATAGTAGACCGTTCCCGAGTATTCAAGCTTAAGGTTGTCAACAAACTCCTTCGTGAGAAAAGCATTGTCGTCGATAGTGAAGCGCATACTGAAAATGTCCGCGTCACTCTCCAAAAACTTGTGGAACCAATGCGAAGGCGAATCGGGATTGCAGGTTCCGTCAAAGCAGGCGTTCGGCTTGTCCAGTCGTGATTTGAGCATCTGAAAAACAGGCTCCGACCATGTCGTTATCTCGTCACCGTAGCAGTAAGCCGCACCCGAGCCTTGAAGCTTCGTGACCTGCGCCGCCTTGTCCGCACCGATAGCATAGCAATCTCGCCCGAACAGCGTTATCTTCCCCGAAGAGGAAAGATTTCCCACAAGCGCACTTCCCCAAATGCTGCGCATCGGCTCGATTATGTTTCGTTCAAGCGTTCCCTGCGTGTTCCCGATTAGCAGTATAAGCCCCTCGGGCGCGTGTCGAATACGATACGGTATTCGGTAGTAGTCAAGATAGGTCTTGCCCGAACGCGTCGCACCGTAGGAAATGTTCCAGCGGTGATATTCCCCGACCGTGTGCCGCCATACATAACGCTGCTTCTCCGTAAAAATAACGCTAACCTCCCTTCATCGACCTGTCGAGCGTGTCAAGTACCTCGTCCAAACGCCGCAGCGTTTCCCCCTCCGAAGCGTCCTCCTCGCCCCACGACTTGAAATTCCCCTCAAGGAAATACTTCGCCCCCGAAGACTGCCCCTTGTCGAATAAACGCTCCTCCGCATAGTTTTCGATTCGCAGCAAAGCCGAGCGAATAGCCGCCTCCGCATAAGGCTTTCCGCGGTAGGACAGCAGCTCCTCCCTCGAACCGAAGCCGAGCGCAAGCGCAAGTCCCGAAACCGTCAGCGGCACCTCGGGTACAGCGTAAACGGGCGCACCGTTCTTGTCAAATACGGGCGCGCATTCATCATCAAGCGCCTGCACCGCCTCGCAGGAACGAAAATACCGCTCTATCTTCGCCCTAATATCCTCCGCCCCCCTGAATACGGGATAGCTTTTTCGGTTCATTTTTTCTCACCTCCCTTCCGCACTTAAAGCATAGCATAAGTCCATACTAACATACAATCACATCTTTTTATTGCAATCTGCACAAAACAAAGCCGCCATTTTTCCCCTTATAAGCCGTGTTTTTATGCATATACTACAAAAACCGCATTTTATCTGTATAAAAGCCACTTGGAAACATCTTGTTAAAATTATATTTATAATTTGGTAATTAAATATTTCCCCGTAAATGATATAATTAATATGTATTTTTATGGTGTCATCTGTAAAAAATCCATAGCATCTTTTATTTTTTAGGGGAATGAGTGTTGAATTATGAATCTTATGCACCTTAAATATCTGGTCGAGGTCGAAAAAACAGGCTCTATCACAAAAGCCGCCTCCAATCTTTTTATGGGGCAGCCTAACCTCAGCAAAGCTATAAAAGAAGTCGAACTCGAATTCGGTTCACCCATTTTCAAGCGTATCTCAAAGGGCGTAGAGCCGACCGAAAAGGGTATGGCTTTTCTTGAATGTGCAAAAACGATAATCGCACAGCTTGAAAAAATGGAAACTATCCTCAAACCCGAGGATTCAGATTTTACAACGTTCAAGATCGCGATTCCGAGAGCGTCATATATCGCACATGCCTTTTCCAATTTCATAAACTCCCTTGACCGCAGCGAAAAGCTCGCAATGAACTTCCGCGAAACGAACGCGATAAGCGCCCTCAACGGAATTGCGGACGGCGAGTATTCATACGCCGTTATCCGCTTTGAAGAAGCATATGAGGATTTCTTCCTTTCGCTGCTGCGCGATAAAGACCTCTATTATGAGGAGATATGGAACTTCCCGTATGTTGCGCTGTTTGCCGAAAAGGACGAGCTTGCAAAGTCGGAAACGTTCACTTCCGCAGAGCTTAACGGCTATATCGAGATAGTTCAGGGCGATACGACCGTTCCCTACCTCTCGTCAAGCTACTTGAAGAAAAACAACGCAGTCGAGCATAGCCGCATCTTCGTTTATGACCGCGGCAGCCAGTTTGACCTGCTCGATAACGTTCCAAGATCGTATATGTGGGTGTCGCCGTTCACCGACAGCCAACTACACCATTTCCGACTCGTCCAGCGCGTTTGCTCGGACGACTGTTCAAGAGGAAAAGACCTGCTCGTAATGCCTAAGCACTATAAGCAGACCGAGCTTGACAAGGCATTCCTCGATGAAGTAAAGCGCGTCCGCGACTCGCTGAAAGAAATATACGGATAAAAATGATCGGCTGCCGTTCTCCCGAGCGGCAGCCGATTTCGACCGGAGGCTATATGTTTAAATTTATAGATAACATCGACAGCAAATTCACCGTCCGCCGCAAAGGCTTTTTCGCCCTCGGCGCAGTTATCCTCGCCGCTCTGTGGATCAGCGCAGGCCTTCTCTTCCCGATGGAATGGTTCTCGCTGTTCTTCGATTTCACCGCAGGCAGCTATGTAACGCTCGCCCTGCTCTCGGCAGTTTTAAGCTGCGTTTTCACTTGGCTTTTCACCCTTGTCACAAGGCAGGATATCTCGGTTCTGCTTACGTTCGTAAGCAACCTCGTGTTCCAAATAGGAATGTTCTTCCTTTTTTCCGCATTCCGCTATGAAATGCCCTATCTATGGATAATTACAGCGTTCGTACACACACTTGTCTGCATACTTATCTTCCTGAAGTCGAAACCGACCGCCGCACCTGCCGTAAAGCGCATAAAAACGGAGAAAAAACCGCTCGGAACGAAAGCCAAGATAATTTCCGCAACAGCATATTCAATTCTGTCGGACGCCGCTTATATCCTGCTCGCATTCCTTTCCGCTTTCTGGGCTTTAGCCTGATTTTATACTAATAAAAAAAGCAGCCCACAAGTCATTTCTTGTAAACTGCATATACTACATTTTTCACGTTATCATCGCAATAATTTCGCATCAATACAATCACGAATTACGCATTACGAATTAGAAATAATTCCGCATTCCGAATTCCTAATTCCGCATTATTTTAACGACCACCGCCTGCGAGCCGTTGTCCTCAAAGCGGTTGAGGAACGCCGTTTTCATATATGCCGTAATGGATTTTTTGTCGTTCGGATCCATAAAATAATAGCAGTTCGTGTCATATCCGCAAAGGACAAGCGTGTGCGAGTTGCCGTACCATGTGTATTTTTCCGTTGTGCCGTTTATGTACCACTCGGACGGCTTGCGGTAGTTGAGCGGCTTCATGTCGATTGTCGCCCAGACAATGACGGGAACGCCCTCGTCAAGCAGTTTTTCCATATCCGCGGAATTGATATGCTCTTCAAGCGCCATCGCGCTGTATACCGTGTCGGACGGCGCATTTTCGGCAAAAAAACGGTTCATCGCTTCTGCCAAGACTCCGCTCGTGCAGCCGTAGCCCCATTCATACGGGTTTCCTGCAAAGACCTTGCGTGGGTCGGGGCCGTGGGATTCCTTGCGCTTGTCATAGGTGAAATTATCGTCCCAGCCGAGGTAGTTGTCGGTAAAATCAAGCTTGTCCGTTTCAAAGCCAAGCATCTGTAAGACAGCCGCCGCACAGGCAGGCTCGCAGCCGACAGGCAGCTCGGGATACTGGTTGACAAGCGGAACGTCAATGGACACCTTTCCGAGAAGTGCGGACGGCTTTTCGTAGTTTTCGCCTATCTCCTCAACGGTGTAGCCGCTGTAAAGCGCATGAGGATCCGCACCGAGAAGAGTGTACTTGTCATTCTCGGCAACACGCTCGTTAAACGTTTCTGTTGTGATAAAATAATCTGCGCAGACCGTCGCCGCCGCAAGACCGACAGCAAGCGCAGCTACAATAGCTTTGTACCGCATTTTCCATTCCCTTAAAATTTTCTTTTGATTATTATAGCATATTTTTATATTCATTGCAAGAGCATTTCTATGAGGTGACACTATGAAAAAAATCCTATACACCGTACTTGCAGCCGTTATGATACTAACGCTTACCGCCTGCGGAAGAACGATGAAAAGCACCGACGACCTTATCAAAAAGGCACGGAAAGAGATACCGATATCCGATGCCGATACAATTGATATTGAATATGCAGGCAAATGCCAAAACGGCAGTTATTCCCTGCTGTGGTTTATTTCGGGCAGCGAGTATCAGGCGCACTATTATCTGCCAATGGAATGTCTTGAAGTGAACGGCAGCTATGAATTTCAGCAGACATTCAAGCCGTTAAACCGAGAAAAGGACATCGCCGTTCTGCTATGGCAGAGAAGCTATGCTTTTCTGATAAATAACACGGAATGCAGGACGCTGCGCATAACAGACGAGAATGGCTTGCATAACATTGAGATAGACCGATACCCTTTTTTATGGTATAATGAAGAAATACCGAGTGAATACCTTTTTCTTGACGAAAACGGCAATGAAATAAATTAAACGGAGCGTGAAAAAATGAATGAAAGCATGACAGGACTTGTACTTGAGGGCGGAACGTTCCGCGGCGTATATTCGGCAGGCGTTATGGACGCTTTCCTTGAAAACGGCGTGGAGTTCCCATATATAATCGGCGTTTCGGCAGGTATTTCCAACGGCGTTTCCTACGTTTCAAAGCAGTTCGCGCGAAACAGAGAGATAATGGATAATTACCGCCGCGACAAACGCTATATCGGCGCAGGAAATTTCCGCAG
>CAMJES010000181.1 GCA_946404705.1 uncultured Ruminococcus sp.
AGACCCTTATCGGCTCGGACAGCCACACTCCCACAGGCGGCGGTATCGGTATGATCGCTATCGGCGCAGGCGGACTTGATGTTGCGGTTGCAATGGGCGGCGGCGCTTATTACATTACATATCCGAAGATAGTTAACGTAAAGCTCACAGGCAAGCTTTCCCCGTGGGTAGCTGCAAAGGACGTTATCCTTGAAGTCCTCCGCATTATGTCTGTTAAGGGCGGCGTTGGCAAGATAATCGAATATACAGGCGAGGGCGTAAAAACTCTTTCCGTTCCCGAACGTGCAACTATCACTAACATGGGCGCAGAGCTTGGTGCAACAACTTCTATCTTCCCGTCCGACGAGGTAACAAGACAGTTCCTCAAAGCTCAGAAGCGTGAAGACGTATGGCAGGAGCTTTCCGCAGACCCCGACGCTGTTTACGATGAAACAATTGAAATCGATCTTTCAAAGCTTGCACCGCTTGCAGCTTGTCCTCATTCTCCCGATAATATCAAGTCATCGGAAGACCTCAAGGGAATGAAGATAGATCAGGTCTGCATCGGTTCATGTACAAACAGCTCGCTTATGGATATGATGAAGGTCGCATATATCCTCAAAGGCAAGACAGTTCACCCCGATGTTTCGCTTGCGATCGCTCCCGGTTCAAAGCAGGTACTTAATATGCTCGCAGAGAACGGCGCACTCGCAGATATCATCGATGCAGGCGCAAGAGTTCTTGAAAGTGCTTGCGGCCCCTGCATCGGTATGGGTCAGTCGCCTAACTCAAAGGGTATCTCACTTCGTACATTCAACAGAAACTTCGAGGGCAGAAGCGGAACCAAGGACGGTCAGATCTATCTTGTATCTCCCGAAATGGCTGCATATTCCGCTATCAAGGGCGTTCTTTCCGACCCACGAGAGCTTGGCGAAATGCCCGAGTTCAAGATTCCCGAAGAGTTCGTTATCAATGACAATATGATCGTTCCTCCTGCTTCCGAGGCTGATATGGACAGCGTTGAGATACTCCGCGGCCCGAACATCAAGCCCTTCCCGAAGACAAGTCCTCTTGCAGACAGCATCGAAGCAAAATGCTCGCTTAAAGTCGGCGACAACATCACGACCGACCACATTATGCCTGCAGGCGCAAAGATTCTTCCGCTTCGTTCAAATATTCCTGCAATTTCGAAGTTCTGCTTCACGGTATGCGATGAAAAGTTCCCGGAAAGAGCAGAAAGCTACGGCAAGAGCATTATCGTAGGCGGCGCAAACTACGGTCAGGGTTCGTCCCGTGAACACGCTGCGCTTGCACCTCTCCACCTCGGCGTAAAGGCAGTTCTTGTAAAGAGCTTTGCCCGTATTCACCGTTCAAACCTTATCAACGCAGGTATCCTTCCTCTTACATTTGTAAACGAAGCTGACTATGACAAGATATCCGAAGACGATGTTCTTGAAATTGCAGACGTTCGCGCAGCTGTTGAAAGCGGTAAGTCCGAGCTTGTTGTAAAGAACAAGACAACGGGCGAAGATATCCCCGTTCTCTGCGAGCTTACCGGCAGAACAAAGGATATTATCCTCGCAGGCGGACTTCTCGACTATACAAGAGAGAGCTTGAAGTAAAAAATGTGCTGTTCAAAATGCGGCATGATATGCAGCGAGTGCAGTCGGCGTGAAGAGTTCGGCTGCTCGGGCTGCAATGAAATGTCAAGCGGATATTGGGGCGAAAAGTGCGAGATAAAGGTATGCTGTGAAGCTAAAAAGCTGGAGCATTGCGGACTTTGCCCCGATTTTCCGTGTGAAATGCTGCGAGAGATCACCTACGATGAAGAACTCGGCGATGACGGAGAGCGGCTTCTGAACGCAAAAAAATGGGCGGACGAAAGCAAAGAAAGTTCCGAAATCAGAATAAAGAATTTTCTGTTCGGTATTTCGCTCGGAGCGGTTTTAGGCGCTGTTTTCGGTGCATGGCAGGGAATGACGGCGGCTTTCGTTACCGGCGGTATCATCATCGGCGCAGGTATCGCAGTATTAATAAATATCAGTAAAAAACAATGACAGGAGAAGTACATCAAATGAATGACATAACTACACAAAACAAACAGAATTTGACCAAAGAAAAATTTTCGCTCGGTTCGGACGTAATAAAGTATTTTGCGGCTTTGGCAATGCTTATCGACCATATCGCATGGTGCTTTGTCGATACATATTCCGCTGCCGGATATATTATGCATACGATAGGGAGAATGACTGCTCCGATAATGACATATTTCATTGTTGAAGGCTTTCATTACACAAGAAACTTGAACAAATATCTGCTAAGGCTTGCAATTTTTGCCGCGGATTCGTGGATACCGTTCATTTTTATGGAATTCGGAACGCTTTCACCGTTTATTTTTGATGAAGGAAATATGTATTTTAACCCTATGCAGGGAGTTATCTATACATTTTTCTTGACTGTGCTTGCCCTTAAAACCGTTCATTCGGAAAAGCTGAAAAAGCCCGTGAAAGTCTTGATCGTTTTCGGTTTGTGCATTCTTTCAACGATTGGCGACTGGTTTTTCTTCCCGATCATCTGGGCGTTGCTTCTTGACAAGTTCAGAGGCAATTTTAAAAAGCAGGCTATCGCATTTGTAGCTTCTTCGGCATTGCTTGTGACAGGAATGATAGCTCTCAGCGGTGATTTTCTGCCGAATTCATTCCAGTACGGCGTTCTGCTTGCCCTGATCCCTCTGTATTTTTACAACGGACAGAAGGGCAGAGGCGGCAAATTCAACAAATGGTTTTTCTACGTTTTTTATCCTGCACATATGTTGTTGTTAGGCGTATTAAGATGGTACGTTCTGATATAAATCAAGGAGGTTTTTATTATGGAAAAGATCAAAATGACCACTCCGCTCGTTGAAATGGACGGCGATGAGATGACCCGTGTAATTTGGAAGATGATAAAGGATATTCTTATCCTTCCTTATGTCGAACTTAACACGGAATACTACGACCTCGGTCTTGAAAACCGCAATGCGACAGATGATAAGGTCACAGTTGACTCTGCAGAAGCTACCAAAAAGTACGGCGTTGCTGTAAAGTGCGCTACCATTACACCGAATGCTGCCCGTATGACCGAGTATAATCTTAAGGAAATGTGGAAATCTCCTAACGGAACTATCAGAGCAATTCTCGATGGTACAGTTTTCCGTACACCTATCATTGTAAAGGGCATCACTCCTTATATTCCTACTTGGACAAAGCCTATCACAATTGCCCGTCACGCTTACGGCGATGTTTACAAGAACACCGAGCTTAAAGTTGCAGAGGGCGCAAAGGCTGAACTCGTTGTAACAAACAAGGACGGCAGCGAGGAGCGTTCGCTTATCCATGAATTCAAGGATACAGACGGTATCATTCAGGGACTTCACAACACGGACAAGTCCATTTCAAGCTTTGCAAGAGCTTGCTTTAACTTTGCAGTTGATACAAAGCAGGATCTTTGGTTTGCAACCAAGGACACTATCTCAAAGAAGTACGACCACCGCTTTAAGGATATCTTTGCCGAGATATATGAAAATGAATACAAGGCAAAGTTTGAAGAACTCGGAATTGAGTATTTCTATACTCTTATCGATGACGCTGTTGCAAGAGTTATTCGTTCTAACGGCGGTTATATCTGGGCTTGTAAGAACTATGACGGCGATGTAATGTCCGATATGGTAGCAACAGCCTACGGCAGCCTTGCAATGATGACATCCGTACTCGTTTCTCCGACAGGTGTTTACGAATACGAAGCTGCACACGGCACGGTTCAGCGCCACTATTATAAGTATCTTAAGGGCGAAACAACGTCCACAAACAGCGTTGCAACGATCTTTGCTTGGTCGGGTGCGCTGCGCAAGAGAGGCGAGCTTGATAATAACAGCGAGCTTATGCGTTATGCCGACAATCTTGAAAAGGCTACTATTCAGACAATTGAGGAAGGCGTTATGACTGGCGACCTTGAAGCTCTTTCCTCTATTCCTAACAAGAAAAAGGTTGACACAGAGGCATTCCTCGTTGCTATAAACGAGCGTCTTGCAAAGCTTATGTAATTAAATGCAGCGCCGCGCATGAACAGGTGCGGTGCTGCTTAAATTTCGGGAGAAGTTGTAAATGCAAAAACCAAAGAGATCCGAGATATCATCATCGGTAATAAAACGCCTGCCGAGGTATTACAGATTTATCGGCGAGCTAATAAAACAAGGGGTCGTCCGCAGTTCATCGGGGGAGCTTGCAGAGAAAATGTCGCTGACAGCGTCGCAGATCCGTCAAGATTTTAATTGCTTCGGCGGCTTCGGTCAGCAGGGCTACGGTTATAATTTAGTCGAGCTGAGGACGGAAATAGGCAAGATACTCGGTATCGACCGCGGATATAAGGCGGTGCTTTTCGGAGCAGGAAACCTCGGAAAAGCAATTGCAAGCCACATGAATTTCAGCGAGTACGGCTGGGAGCTTATCGGTATCTTTGACAGCGACCTGCGCAAGGAAAACGAAAAGGTCGCCGATCTTTCGGTAATGCATATCAGCCGCATAGAAAGCTTTATCACCGAAAACCGCCCCGAGATCGCGATACTCTGTATTCCGAAAGCTGCGGCTCAGGAATATGCCGATAAGCTTGTTTCGCTCGGCATAAAAGCGTTTTGGAATTTCAGTCACTATGACCTGAAGGTATCCCACAAAGATATCGTTGTTCAGAATGTCCACCTCGGCGACAGCATTATGACGCTTTCCTACGGACTTACAACTTTTGAAGAAGAATAACTTTTTACTGCATCGTTTTAACAGAACGGTGCATTTTTTTCCTCCCAATGTGAAAATTAGGTGTAAATTTTGTACAATTAATAAAATATTGAGCTAATCTCTTTCTTTATTTTATAGAATGTGATATAATATTTTATTGTAAATGTATGAAATGTTATTAAGGAAAAAACGCTGCTTGGCATTGAAAGAGTTTACTTAATAAAAGTCATTTCTTTAGGAGATCAGTTTGGTGAGAGTTTTAAAATTATTATGTACTTTGGTAACAATAAGCTTTTTGGGCTGCGGCTGCACAGACCTTTCTGAGGTTTCGGAAGCCGGTGGTGAATCGGATATTGATTCATCTGCTGAAAGATCGGAAGAGCGTCGTGTAGGGAAAGAGTGTAGATCTCGGTG
>CAMJES010000182.1 GCA_946404705.1 uncultured Ruminococcus sp.
GCAAACACCCACAAAAAGCAAGCGATGAGGCAATAGAAGCCTCAAAAAAATTAAAGCAACAGTAGAAAACGACTTTAGCGATTTAAATCGTAATAAATGCGAGAGTGTCCGTCTTATGTTTCAGGACGAAGCAGGTTTCGGCAGAATAAATAAGCCGAAATATTTTTGGTTTGAAAAGAAGACAAGACCATCTGTCCCTTGCCATCATATAAGAGAATATAGATATGTATATGGCGCAGTTGAACCGCTTACAGGTGAAAGCTGTTTTGTTGTTATGCCATATTGCAATACTGAAAGCATGAATGTGTTTTTGGAAGAGTTTTGTTAGATCATGTGGTGTAATATAAAAATACCAAAAAAGGTCTAACAAACCACAATCGTGCGAAAAATATGTTTTGCATTACAAAAAAGGGGAGTATATATGATTTTCTATACCGGTGACACGCACGGAAAAATATTCAAGATTACAAATGCGATACGCAATTCTGTGTTAACAGTCGATGACACAATTGTAATTCTTGGCGACGCAGGTTTTAATTATTATGGCAATGATTCGGGCGACAGGAAAACGAAGTACAAGCTTAACGAAGTCGGAATTACTGTGTTCTGCATTCACGGCAACCACGAAATGCGTCCCGAAACTATTCCTTCATATATCAAGAAAATATGGAACGGCGGAATTGTATATTATGAGGAGAAATATCCGAACATACTGTTTGCCAAGGACGGAGAAATATATGACCTTGGCGGCAGAAAGTCGATCGTTATCGGCGGTGCATATTCTGTGGATAAGTTTTATCGCCTGCGTCACGGATTTCATTGGTTTGCAGATGAACAACCCTCAGAGGAAACCAGAGTTCATGTCGAAACTGTACTTGAAAGCTGCAATTGGGAAATAGATCAAGTGCTTACGCATACCTGCCCCTCAAAGTATATTCCGTCAGAAGCTTTTTTGCCGAGCATTGATCAAAGCACAGTTGACAACAGCACGGAGGAGTGGCTTGATACACTTGAAGAAAAGCTGACATATAGACGCTGGCTCTGCGGTCATTGGCATATTGACAAGCGCATTGATGTTTTTCGGTTTGTAATGAATGATATTATTTTATGATTCATACGAAACCTATTAGTGACATGACAGAATTTATATTACTGCCATGACAAATTATCGGCAAATTATTTTTTCAATATTTATAGAGATAACGGTATAACCTACAGAATGAAATTTGGGTTATGCCGTTTTATGTTCCCCCAAAAAAGTTTCAAACTCTACCCAATTTCGTCGGAATGACAATAAAATTTCAAATTGAGAACAAGATAAAAAAATTGACCCGGTAAGCTGCGAAAACTTGCTGAAAAACATTGTCGATTTTTTTGTTACAAATGGATAGGTGCCATGCTGGAACAGCCTGTGTCTTCTCCCAACACTAATACTTAAAACCATTTAAACTGTAGACAAAAAATCTGTGCAAAATCCATTCACGAGAGATTTTGCTTAACTTTTTGTACAGTTTTTAAATGGTTTTAAGTATTAGAACTTTTCGTAAAAAATACGGAGGTATTTATCGGCGGAGTATAATACATACAGAACCTTGAAAGGGGGGATGCCAAAAACTAAAGAAGTTCCGCAAAAAAGCATCAAGAAAACAAACAGCCAAACGGACAAATGTCCCAACTTAGAAAGGAAGCGTTAACATGAACAATAATTTCATCATCAGCAACGGCACATTGGAAAAGTACATCGGAACGGAAACAAACGTAGTCGTTCCGGACGGTGTAATAATCATAGGCAAGGAGGCTTTTCAGAAATGTGAAAAAATTGAAAGCGTAATGCTTCCCGAAAGCGTTACTGAAATCGGTGAAGCGGCTTTCTTTGCTTGTCAGAAGCTTCGCAGCATAAATTTTCCGAATAAACTTGCAAAAATCGAAAGCTGGGCATTCTGCTGCTGTGAAAATCTAAAAAACATCAGCTTTCCCGACGGCCTTAAAGAGATCGGAAACAACGCTTTCAACGGCTGTGCAAGTCTTGAAAGCATTGAGATCCCCGAAAGCGTTGAAAACCTTGTTGCCGGAGCGTTTTCCAGCTGTGAAAACCTTAGGAAAGCCAAGATCCCAAGCAGGTTTGAATCGGAAAAGGAAAAAATCTTCTTCCAAAGCGAAAATGCCGAGCTTGTATAAGCCGGCATTTATCTTTTTATATTAATCCCATTATCCACAAGTTAAATTGAGATTAGTAATATATTTTGTACGAATTTCGGCAATTGCTCAAACGCTGAATCCACGGGCTTTCAAAAATCTTGACATTTTGTGTTCTTCCATGGTAAAATAAATGAAATGGCATATACTGCTCTATTTTACTGACAGGGAAATTATGTCGGCTTGGTAAAGTGCGCCTGCAATTACGTAAACGAGCTTTACAACGACTGCATCGGCAATTGCTTCGATGACGCTGTTTACAAAAAAACGAATACGACTCAAATAAGGTCACTCAACGTCTGAAAGACACGATCGAAACCTTCAAAACGGAGAATAATCATGACTTTAAACGAAGTTAAGAACACTCTTAAACAGAATGATACTATGTCTATGCTGAAACTCGAAAACAATCATTACAGCTTTACCGTGATATATGACGGTGATTATATCAAAGACAGAGGCGCTGACAAGATAGACCCGCATGTCATCAAGGTCAAATGCAAGCCCAAAGATACGGATATCATGATATCGGTCAACGATCTTACTGCACGCATTGATATGACCAACAGTTTCATTTTTGACATAAAAACAAAAGGCGAACTTGAAAGGCTTGAAACACAGCTGCGTGAAACGTTCGACACGATGACCGAACTGCAAGGGGTTCTTGACACGTATTTCAAATAATGCTCAAAGTAACGGAAAGAAGGACAGTTATTATGAACTTTGAAAAATCCACAGAAAAATGCGATATCCCTTTCGGTGTGTATCATGTAAACCATGATTTCATACAGAGTTTGAGAGAAAATGAACAGAACATCATCGACCCTGAAATCAATGACGTCTACTGCGGTCCTGTTTACCATGCAGTTTGCGACAGAGGAGTATTCGGTTTCTTTGTACCCGTTGATGTTCCCGAATACGAAAGTGCAAATATATTTGCAGCTTTGTTTATGGAAGGCGAGTATGCAGGTGTTTTTGATTTCAATAAAATGATTCCTGTCATTCACAAGCGTTTCTTAACGCCATTCACAAAAAACGAAAAACTTGTTAGGTTCTGCAAGAATGCAACAAGTGAACTGGAAGCCTGTGCTGATGCAACGATGACAGCATTCAAAGAAAAGACACAGATTCCAACCTTGACCTTTTGACACCTGATATCCACATCCGTTTGAACAGTAAATCCAGCGAATGTCTTTTATAGCGAGATTTATTTGTGTCGGGGGAAGTCTTTCAATATAATTTAAAAGAATATAAGTTGATAATTGTGATATAATTAAGAAAATTTTTCTACGAACGGATTATTATGTGTATGGCGAAAGCTTACAAATAGGACAAATCCCTTATCACAGGCGGTTTATGCAGGAGAACTATTATAGCGAAGCCGATGAGCTGATGAACAGTAGCCTCCGGGACGAGATTGTTCTTGAGATTGACATAGAAGCGTACAGCTTATGGGAGCTGCTCCGCAAGCAATACGCAAAGGCAAATCCCCACCCGACTACCTTTATGGAAACATTGAATTGGGAGAACACACGCGGCTTCTATGTTGACCACGAGGTTATGGAGCAGGTGGGGCTGCAGTTCAGAGCGTAAGAGACCCCATAAATACGAAATCAGGCTCTATGATTGAACGTGGAGCCTGATTTTATTTATTGTTGTACTTAATAATATCGCTTGGAGAGCAGTTCAGAACATAGCAAATGCGTGCCAAAACATCCAAGTCGAGTTTCTCAACCTGATTGGAATACCACTTGTTGATAACCTCAAAGCGTGTATTAGAAGCCTTTGCAAGATAGTTTCTCGTAAGCCCGCGCTCATCTAAAATCTCTTTCAAGCAGACATATATTTTGCCGTAATCCTTAATAGTTATGATTGTAACCGCATTTTCCATATAATCACTCCCCTATAACTATTCTATTATGATAGTTACTTGTTGACAATATACACATATATGTGCTACTATGTATATAGTAATAAGTGAGGAGAGTGTTTTTATATGGTCGTGGCGTTCTTTGGGCATAAAGATACTCCGAGTGCGGTTAAGCCGCTCTTGGAGCAAACAGTACAGCGACTGATTGAGGAGAATGAGGACATAAATTTTCTTGTCGGTACACACGGAGCGTTTGATTTTATGGCGCAGAGTGTTCTCGGACAAACTCTGCAAAGTTACCCACATATAACCTGTCATATAGTTCTTTCGTATATTCCCGTTGAAAGGAACAGCGAACAGAACGCTTTACCGACGCTTGTCCCCAAAGGTATAGAGAGCGCTCCAAAGCGTTTTGCAATATCGTTCGGCAACAATTATATGGTGAACGAGTGTGACATCATTGTGTGTTATATTACGCACGATTGGGGCGGAGCTGCGCAGTTTGTAGAAAAGGCAAAGAAAAAAGGCAAGGTGATAATCAACCTTGCGGAAGCAGATAAATTATAAAATTGTTGGTTTGTCAATGATGCGTTACAAAGATTTTAGAAAACTTCGCCGTTGGTTAAGAAAGCCTTAACATACTCAGCAGGAGATTTCCAATTCAGCGGTCGCATAGGAAAATTATTGTATTTTCTGCTGTGAACAGCAAGTTGCTTTTGAAAATCATCAAACGAATAAAATGTATGCGTAGCATAGAAATATTCGTTATCTTTTCTGTGAGAACGCTCCACCTTGCCGTTATGACGAGGTGTGTACGGTTTGATGAGCTTGTGTCTTATCCCACATTGTTTGAGGCGAGCCTCAAACAATGTGGGAGTGGGTTTACGAGTGTTACCAAGTCTTTTTGTAAACTCTGCTCCGTTATCGGTCTGTACACACTCTACAGGGAATTTAAATGCCTGGAGCATATGCTCCAGAAACACCGTAGAAGTGTATGTATTGTGTTCTTCAAAGGCTTCAAGATACCTGAATCTTGAGTATTCATCAATGGCTGTATATTGATAAAACTTCTTGCCTTCGGAG
>CAMJES010000183.1 GCA_946404705.1 uncultured Ruminococcus sp.
CTTGTCGGGGTCGTGCGCTTCGCAGGCGGAAATCAGCCTTTCGACCTGATTTACACCTTTTGAGCCGTTTGCGCATTTTCCTGCAACGGCAAAGGAAACTATCGAAACGAGCAGGCAGATAACAGCGAAAATTACGGTCGTTTTTGTCTTTTTCATTCTACGTCCTCCTTTTCGTCTGCGCTGACCTTGTCCGCTTCGGGAGCGGCTTTTTCTTCCTCGGCAGGAGCAGCGATCTCTGCGGCTTCATCAGCCGTTTTTTCTTCGGAAACCTCGCTCGCGGAGTTACCCTTTTCCGCAGAGAACATTTTCCTTGAAAAAGCGGCAATGTTCTTAGCGTTTACAGCTATAACAAGCGCAAACATCAGCAGCGCGATTATCCCTATCACGGTAAAAATTACGCCTATAAAATTTATTCCCGATTCAAGCGCATAAAATTCAAGTCTGCCGCTGAATGTTCCCGTGTATTTTTCGGAAGCATTGCTTTCGGGGGAAACGCTGCTGTTGTTCAAGACGGTTATCCCCGAAGCGTTTTCGTCAAAAGCAAAGACGATATCCTTCTGCGAAAGCGGCGACATATCCATTTCGGCGGAAAAACTTCTGAGCGTTTTAAACGGACTGCCCGTTGAAAGCTTCTCCGAACCGAAACGGCAGCTTACCTTTTCGCCCGTATAGTTGTAAACGAAGTTCTTGTAGCGGTCTGCAGCCTTTTCGTATGAAGCCTTGCCGAAATCAGCGGTATAGACAGTTGCGCCGTCCCTTTTTCCTGCGGAAAGCTTCACTCCGTTCGGCGCAGCTTCGGCAAGAGCGGTTTTTATTATCTCCGCAGCATTGTCGGGTATCCCCTCGGGGACTGCGAAAACAAGCTTCAGCCCGACCTTCTTTCCCGAAAAGCCAAGTTCCGCCGTGACTTCGTCAAAAGCCGCCTCCCATTCAAAGCTGCCTTTTACAGGCGTTGCTTCGGAAATTTTTGAACGTTCGTAATAATAGCCGCAGCTGTCGTCCGAGCGGCGGAAGTCGCCGTTTTGGAGGACTGCATTTTCAAAAAGATAGACCGTGCTTCTGAGAATACCCGTGCGGCTGTCGAAATAGAACGAACCGTCACAAAGGTCGCTCACGGCAATGTTCAGCTTCGTTCCCAAAGTTTCGCTTTTGCTGAACGCCGCAAAGAACGAGGCGTTCTCGGAACAGAGTATGCGGTTTGTGAAAAGGTTGGTTTCTTCGGCGGTCATATCCGTGCCTTTAAAGCAGTATATTATCTTGTTGTTCTCCTCTTTGCGTTCAAATTCGGCGGTTTCGGCTTTTTTCTCAAAAAACTCATCGGCGGAAAAACCGTTTGCGGCGATATTTTCTATTGTGTCGGAATAGAAGCCGATAGCTATCGTTCGTTCAAAGTTTCCGTTCGGGAGAAGATAGGTTGCAACGTCTATATCATTTGCAGGGTAGCTTTTGCTCTCATAAACGGAAAGCGCTGCAGAGCTGCTGTACTCCGTGCCGCAGAATGATACGGTATTGTTTCCCGTTTCAAAGAAATTTGAACTTCCCGAGCTGCATATTCCTGCCTTTTCGACAGCGTCCGCCGCCCAGCCGAGAAGCTTTTCCGAAGTGAAGTTTTCCTCAAAGAAAAAGCCGTGCTTAAATATAGTATCGGAGTTGTCGAAGGTTATTTCGGCTTTAAAATCGGGTTCGGAAATAGCAATGATATCCTGCACCTTTGAGCGGTAGTCGTCAAGTCCGTTGAAATTCAGCGTAAATGTGTAGATATACTCGCTGTCGTTTTCGGACATTTTAAGCGAAAGCTCATCGGGAAGACTGTCCGTGACAGTCCTGTCAAGAGCGGAAACGCCGCCCGAAACATACTGGGCAACGTCATCCTTGGAAAGCTCTGCGGTGATAACTCGCTTTCCGTAAAAGCTTGTGTCCATTGTCATAAAAGTATCAAGCCTTGCTCCGCAGCCGGTCAGAAGCAGAGTTACAACGACCGCCGAAACGGCAAAAAGCATTTTAAAAGTCTTATGTAAATTCATAGCATTAGTTCCTTGATTTGGATTTTTTTTACGGTTAAATTATATCATATCCGACTGTAAAGCACAACATTTTGTACCGTTTTATGTCAATTTGCAAAGTTTTTTGCCGCCTTAATCGTTTGAAATTGTGAACTTTTTTATTACCCCCTTGAAAAGTTATATAGGAAATGTTAAAATGAATATAACCGTGAAAAAACGTTTTCCAAAAACGGAAATATGCGGAAAATCACTATAATATAAGATGTAAAATGTTAAAAGGAGCGTGTTCCCATGAACTACGGACATTTTGACCTTGCGAATAAGGAATATGTCATCACAAATCCCGAAACTCCCATGCCTTGGGCGAACTACCTCGGCTCTCCCGAATACGGCGCAATCATTTCCAACAACGCAGGCGGTTACAGCTTTGTAAAGAGCGGTGCAAACGGAAGAGTTATCCGTTACCGTTTCAACTCCGTTGCTGTTGACCAACCGGGCAGATATGTTTATATCAAGGACGGCGAAACAGGCGAATATTGGTCTGCTTCATGGGCGCCTGTTTGCAAGGATCTTGCAGAATACAAGAGCGAGTGCCGCCACGGTACAGCTTACACCGTTATCACTTCCGAATACAAGGCTATCAAGTCCGAAGTCACATACTATGTTCCTAAGGACGCTACCTACGAAGTATGGGCAGCAAAGATCACCAACACAGACAGCAAGCCGAGAAAGCTTTCCGTTACCGGCTACTGCGAATTCGTTAACGACAATAACTACGAGCAGGATCAGGTAAACCTCCAGTACACCCTGTTCATCACACGCACCTATTTTAAGGATAATTTCATTCTCCAGAAGCAGAACGAGATCTTCAAGAACCCCGACAACGAGCGTTTCCTCGGCGTTGCAAAGGCAAAGGTTGACGCTTACTGCGGCGACCGTGATGCTTTCGTAGGCTCTTACAGAGGCTATGCAAATCCTAAGGGCATTGAAGAGGGTCTTAAGGGTCAGCTCAACTACAACACCAACTCCTGCGGCGCACTCCAGAGCGATATCGTTCTCCAGCCGGGCGAAACTAAGGAGCTTACATATATCCTCGGTCAGAAGCCCGAAGCTGTTGCAAGAGAGATCATTGCAAAGTATGAAAAGCCGGGCGTTGTTGAAGCAGAAGTTGAAGAGCTTAAGAACTACTGGCATGAAAAGCTCGGCAACTTCCAGGTAAATACTCCCGACCCCGACTTCAACAATATGGTAAACGTTTGGAACGCTTACAACTGCTTTATCACATTCATCTGGTCAAGAGCAGCTTCATTCCAGTACTGCGGACTCAGAAACGGCTTCGGTTATCGTGATACCGTTCAGGATATCCAGGGTATTATCCACCTTGCTCCCGAAATGGCAAAGAAGCAGATCGAATTTATGCTCTCCGCTCAGGTTACAAACGGCGCAGGTCTGCCGCTCGTTAAGTATACACATAAGGCAGGTCAGGAAAACCACCCCGACGAGAACGACGAAAATACAGCATACGCAAAGGAAACAGGTCACCCGTCCTACCGTGCAGACGACGCTCTCTGGCTCTTCCCGACAATTTACAAATACATCTCCGAAAGCGGCGATATCGCATTCCTCGATGAAGAGATTTTCTACGCTAACGACGGCGAAAAGGGTACAGTTTACGACCACCTCAAGAGAGCTATCATGTTCTCGATGAACCACCTCGGCAACCACGGTATGCCTGCAGGTCTTCACGCTGACTGGAACGACTGCCTGCGCCTTGGCAAGAAGGGCGAATCGACATTCGTTGCATTCCAGCTCGTTTATGCAGTAAAGATCCTCCGTGAATATGCAGTTCTTAAGAACGACGCAGAGTATATCAAGTACCTTGACGAGGTTAAGGCAAAGCTTGACGAGATACTCTCCGCTTGCTGGAACGAAGACAGATGGATCAGAGGTTATAAGGAAGACGGCACAGTTATCGGTCAGAGAACCGACCCCGAAGCAAATATGTGGCTCAATCCGCAGTCTTGGTCTGTTATCTCCGGCTTTGCAAGCAAGGAACAGGCTGAAAAGGCTATGGACAGCGTTGAAAGAGAGCTTAATACTCCTTACGGCGCAATGGTTATGTATCCTCCGTATGTTGAGCATGGCTTTGACGGCGCACTTATGCAGTGCTTCAATAAATGCACAAAGGAGAACGCAGGTATCTTCTCGCAGCCGCAGGGCTGGCTGATCCTTGCAGAATCTCTCCTCGGCCACGGCAACCGTGCATATAAGTATTGGAAGGAAGCAGCTCCCGCAACATATAACGACAACGCAGACCACAGATGTCTTGAACCTTACGTTTATGGCCAGTTCGTAGAAGGCAAGGACAGCCCGTTCGCAGGCCGCGCACACGTTCATTGGCTCACAGGTACAGCTTCGACCGTAATGGTAGGTACAGTAGAGGGTATCCTCGGTATGCGTCCTAACGCAGAAGGACTTGTAGTTAATCCGTCTGTTCCTTCCGAGTGGAAGTCTTATACAGTAGAAAAGACATTCAGAGGAAAGAAGCTCAATATGACCTTCAACAATCCTAACGGCGCAGAAAGCGGCGTTGCAAGCGTTGAACTCAACGGCGAAAAGCTTGAAGGAAACCTTATTCCTGCAGCAAAGCTTAAGGACGTTAACGAGGTTGTTGTAACGCTCGGCTGATTTACTAATTCGGAATTCGGAATTATTGCAAAGCTAAAATTTGTTGTTAAAATGCGAAGTCAACCAAAAGTTTCGTAATTCTGCTTGTTTTTCGCAGAAAAATCCGAACGGCAGTGAGGACAGAATTTACCTTTATCAAAGGTGGTGGGTGTCCAGAGGGCAAAGCCCTTTGGTCGCAGGTCATTTATGACCTTTAGCAGAAGCGCGAAACTCCCTAAACTTTAGCACAACGCTTTTAGCGTCAAGCCGAAAAACTAACTAATAAAAAGCGCAATTCACAAAGTCGGTTTAGCAAGTTATTTGGTATCGAACTTGTTCAACTTTCCGATTTTTGTTGTGAATTGCGTTTTTTTTTAGCTATACTTTTTCGTGCTGTTTTTGCTGTGCCTTATACTAATAACCATTTAACCTATGGATAAAAACGGTGTCTATAATACGCCCACTC
>CAMJES010000184.1 GCA_946404705.1 uncultured Ruminococcus sp.
CTTTATATTTTCAATTAAGGGTTTAAATATAATCATCAGAATACTCCTCCAAATTCCGATATATCGCTTTGCTTATTATATCAAAACCGCCGGTAAAAGTCAATTCCGAAGACACGCAAAAGTCCGAAAAGGCGTCAGTCTTTCCGGACTTTATATGTATGTCAGCCTATAAGCTTTTTGAACGAATTGGCGTTAAGTATCGTATTTGAAACGAATTCGCCTTTGTAAAAATTCGCCCAGTTGTTGAATACACAAGGGGCGTTTTTCGCCTTTTCAAGTGTATCTATCTTTATAAAGTTTATCGCAATGCCGTTCTCTTCTGCATATTCGCTCAATTCACCGACTTCATATTCAACATAAGGACATTCGGTACTGTAATAGACCGTAAAATCCTCGCTGTCTATCTTCATTTTTCTTGCATTGTCACAGAATTTCGGAGCTTCGCTATCATCAAAGCTCAAAGCCAACAGCTGATACTCGCCTATCTCGTCAACGACCGCAAAGCCGTAATGCTCGAAGAACTTCTTTTCTCCGAGAAACGGTTTTTTCTTTTTGGAAACCAATGTGCAGATTCCGCTCATTCCCTTTTCCTTTGAATCCGCAATCGCATATTCAAGCAGTTCTCCGCCGATGCCCTTTCCCTTGAAGCTTCCTGCGACCCAAAGGCAGTAAATGTACTCATAGTTTTTGCCGCTTATCGGCACCCACGCCGTTTCGATCGGCTCATATTCAATGAACGTTTTTCCCCTCGCATTAAGCTTGCGGAAAACGTGACCGTCCGAAAGCTTGCTTTTTATCCATTTCTTTTTTCGGTCAACTCCTGCTTGGTGCTTTGGGTCACCGATAGCACAGCATATATGCTCGCTTTCAATATTCTCTGCGGTCAGGTTTATGTATTCATTCATTTCAATTCTCTCCATTTCTGTCATCAATATCAGCATAGTTTAACGGGCGGATATGGAATCCGCCCTACAAAATACGTTTTTCTGCCGAAAATCGGAAAATAAATTACGCATTAGTAATAAGGTAAACCGTCAGCGCGATAGCAAACAACCCCAGCGAAACCGCAAGCAAGCGAAGCGTAAGGTCGGTGATGATATGCGCCTTCGGCGGCTTCTCGTTAGGCGAAAGCTCCGCAACAGCGCTTCGTGCCTCAAGTTCAAGCCGTCCGATAGGCTCGGTGCTTTTCCCGGGGCGAATATAAAGCACCGCCTTTTCAAAATAATCATTCTTCATTCCGCTTATTTCCACTATCCGTCTGTTAACGCCTTTTATCATACCTTTTTTCTCCATTCGTTATACTAAGGAAACGCTTATTAATACGTTTCAGCCGTTTTTCAAAATGTACTCAAAGTCGGAAACTCGTACATTTTTCAAAACGGCGAAACGAACGCTGCGCTTTAATCAGCGTTTTCCTAATATCAAATCGTTCTATAGGCAAAGCCGACAGATAGAATAATCCAAGTAGGTAAACTTGTTTACCTTGGAGGGCGACCGCAGGAAGGCTTGCCGCCTTTCAAGGGAGCCTGACGCAGAATTGGATTATTATATCCGAGGATTTAGTCTTACGGTTGATTTGATATTAGTATATAGATTTTCAAAGGTATTTTTGACGCGTGTCAAGGTCAATATACAAGCTGTATTATAATTTTTCCGCTTTTTTATGTGGAAAACTCGGTGGAAAATGGTGAAAACCTTGTTTAGACGGTGGAAAACTTAGTGGAAAGTGTGTAAAGCTGCGTAAAACCGTGAGGAAGTTTTCCACATATTCAAAACATATACAAATTTGATATGGAATACACGGTGTAAACTCACCTTTACGCAAAGGTAAAAGCCAAGTTAATTGTACTCAACCTCGTAAAGCTTTGCCGAAAACGGCGCAAAGGTGTCCTTGAACGAGTATTTATGCCGCTTATATGACTTTTCCTCTGCAATTATGGACGGCTTTTTCACGGTCGGAGTCCTTCCGCTGTAAATCTCGCTGTCGCTGTAAAGTATCTCACGGTAGCAAGCCTGCTCGTCAACGCCTATCGTATAATCCTCATAATTCCTATCCGAAAGATTAAGCACAACAAGAACCGCCCTGTTCGCCGCCATTCGCTGATAAACGTAAACGCAGTCCTCGGGAGCGTCGGCTTCAAGCCACTTGAAACAACCGCTGTTGTATTCGCCGTTGTGGAGCGCAGGATTTTCCATATATATCCTTGAAAGGTCGTTTACGAAACGTGCAAGTGAATCATGCATAGGATAACGCTTCATAAACCAGTCCTGCTGGCGTTCCTCTGTCCACTCTCTGAACTGACCGAACTCTCCGCCCATAAAGTTGAGCTTCTTTCCGGGATGTGTGTACATATATGCATAGAGCGCCCTTACCTGCGGAAATTTCACATCGTAATCTCCCCACATCTTCTGAATAATCGTAGCCTTGCCGTGAACATTCTCATCATGCGAAAGAGAAAGCAGATAAAGCTCGTTGTAGAAATACTGCATAGAGAATGTTATCTTGTGATAATGCTGAGGACGCTCGGAGGGCGGTGTGCGGAAGAAATCAAGCGTGTCGTTCATCCAGCCCATATCCCACTTGTAATCAAAGCCAAGTCCCTCATACTCGGACGGCGCCGTAACTTTAAGGAAGTTGGTCGAATCCTCCGCCATTAAAAGCGCAGTAGGGTGAAGATGATGCAAGCCGCTGTTCATGCTGCGGATAAACTGTACAGCACCGTTGTTTACACCTCTGTTAGCGTCGCCCTGCCAGTAGATGATGTTGCTTATCGCGTCCATGCGTATTCCGTCAAAATGGAATTCCTCCAGCCAGTAGTTCGCCGCCGACTGCATAAAGCTTCGGGATTCGCCGCGGAAATAGTTGAAATTATATGTACCCCATTCGCTCGCGCCTGCGCCCGTGTTCGGATATTCATAAAGCGCAGTTCCGTCAAATTTTGAAAGCGCATACCAGTCGGTAGCCATGTGAACGGGAACAAAATCCGTTATAACGCCGATATTCGCCTTGTGACATTCGTTGATGAAATACTTTAAATCATCGGGCGAGCCGTATCGCGAAGTCGGCGCAAAAAATCCCGTCACCTGATATCCCCACGAAACATCGGCAGGATGCTCGGAAAGCGGCATGACCTCAACATGGGTGTAATTGTTCTGTTTAAGATAACCGATAAGCTGCGGCGTGAGTTCACGGTAGCTGTACCAGCGTTCCTCTATCGGAACATTAGGGTCAAAGTTTTCTCCGTCCGCTTCGTTTTCTTTAAGCTTCATTCTCCACGAGCCGAAGTGTATCTCATATATGTTCATCGGCTTGTTGTAGGTGTTTCCCCTTGAATTCATCCATTCATCATCGTCAAAGCGAAAGCTTTTCAGATCGGTGATGTAGGACGCAGCATTCGGGCGAAGCTCCATTGCAAAGCCGTATGGGTCGCATTTGTCAACGGTTTCTCCGCCTGCTCCGTGAATACGGTATTTGTACATCTGACCTGCCCTTGCGCCGCTGATAAAAAGCGAGAATACACCGCCCGTACCCTCCTTGGTCATATAAGCACCTTTCCAGCCGTTAAATTCACCTATGACCTCGACCGCGCGCGCATTGGGCGCATATACGCGGAACATAACTCCGTCATATTCAAGATGTGCGCCAAAATATGTATAAGCGTCAAACGCTCTTCCTTCATAATAATCCTGTAAAATCATAACGTTCTCCTTTTTGGAAACCTTTATAGCTTCCATAGCTTGATTAATAATATTATACCATAATCATTTCTGATTTTCAAGAAATTTGTGTAAATTAACAACAAAATCAGACATTTTTCGAATTTAGTCAAAATTTTTTTGTCAAAAATAAGCGTATGTCCTCCAAATTTATAAAACAGCCTTGATTTTCGGGCAGAAAAATGTTACAATGTAAATATATTACACTATTTGAACGAAAAGGAGAACTTTTATGGTAGTAAAACCTAAGATAAGAGGATTTATCTGCACAACAGCTCACCCGACAGGCTGCGACGCAGCTGTAAAAGCGCAGATAGACTATGTTAAATCACAGCCTGCAGTTGACGGAGCAAAAAAAGTGCTTGTTATCGGCTCTTCAATGGGCTACGGACTCGCTTCAAGAATTTCCGCAGCCTTTTCCTGCAAAGCAGCAACTATCGGCGTTATATTTGATAAGCCCGGCACGGAAGGCAAAACAGGCTCAGCAGGCTGGTATAATACAGCCGCATTCGAAAAATATGCTCACGCAGAAGGACTTTATGCCAAGACAATAAACGGCGACGCCTTCTCTCAGGCAGTAAAGGACGAAGTCATCGACCTTATCAAAAAGGACTTCGGCAAGGTCGACCTCGTTGTGTATAGCCTCGCCGCTCCGAGAAGAACACTTGCAGACGGAACCACGGTATCCTCCGTACTTAAAACAACTTCGCAAAGCTATACCAATAAAACTATAGATATGCGCAATATGACCATTTCCGATATCACGATAGACCCCGCCACAGAGGAAGAGATTGACAATACCGTTAAGGTAATGGGCGGTGAGGACTGGTTCGACTGGATACAGCAGATGGAGCGTGAGAATGTCCTCGCAGAGAACGCCGTTACCGTGGCATATTCCTATATCGGACCCGAGCTTACACATCCGATTTATTATGACGGCTCAATCGGCAGAGCGAAAGCACACCTCGCCGCAACCGCAGGAATGATAAACAACGTCGTAAGCGGCGTTAAGGCGTATGTTTCCGTAAATAAAGCACTTGTAACACAGTCAAGCTCAGCAATCCCGATAGTACCGCTCTATATCTCCATACTTTACAAGGTAATGAAAGAAGCAGGAAACCACGAAGGCTGTATCGAGCAGATGCAAAGACTTTTTGCCGAGAAGCTTTACAGTGGCAAGCCCGTGCCGACAGACAGCGAAAACCGAATCCGAATGGACGACCTTGAAATGCTGCCTGAGATCCAAGCGAAAGTCACCGAGCTTTGGAATAATATTTCCACCGAAACTCTTTCCGACTGCACAGATATCGCAGGCTATCAGCATGACTTCTCCGAACTGTTCGGATTTGATGTTCCGGGAATTGATTATGATGCAGACGTTGATCCGATAGTACCTATCGAAAGCCTGCAATAAT
>CAMJES010000185.1 GCA_946404705.1 uncultured Ruminococcus sp.
AGATAAACGGCGGTGACAAGATAATTCATAAGGTCTATCTACTAACGAACACAGACCATTCCAACGAGCATTTTTCACTTGACCCGAAAGAACAGCTTTCTGCGGTAAAGGATATGCGCTCAAAGGGACTTGTGCCGCTCGGGAACTGGCACTCTCACCCCGAATCGCCGTCACGACCTTCCGAAGAGGATAAGCGGCTTGCTTTCGACAGCAAGGCAAGCTACCTTATACTTTCGCTTATGGACATAAACGCTCCCGTTCTGAATTCGTTTAAGATAAGCGGAGATGTCGCCGAAAACGAGGGACTTATCATAGAAAAATTTTCAGGGGAATAATAAAATGTACGATACTGTTATCATCGGAAGCGGCCCTGCAGGACTTTCGGCTGCGGTTTACGCAAAACGTGCGGAGCTTGATTTTATTGTCATAGAAAGGCTTTACGGCGGTACGGGACAGATAGCCGAAAGCGAGCGTGTGGACAACTATCTTGGACTTTACGGCGAAAACGGCTTTGAAATGGGTGAAAAGTTCCGTTCACACGCCAAGGCTCTCGGAACGGAGTTTTACGAGGGCGATGTCACCGAAATTTCTTCGGAAGGCAGCGGCTATAAAGTAACACTTTCGGACGGAACGTCTTTTGATACAAAAACCGTAGTTTATGCAGCAGGAGCTTCTCACCGCAGGCTTGATATAAAGGGAGAAGCGGAGTTTCACGGCAAGGGAGTTTCCTACTGTGCGGTTTGCGACGGTGCTTTCTGCAAGGGAAAGGCTGCGGCGGTGATAGGCGGAGGAGATTCGGCACTCGGAGAGGCTCTATATCTTTCCAAGACAGCCGAAAAGGTATATCTTATCCACCGCAGAGATGCTTTCCGTGCGAACAAGCTGCTGCAAAAGCAGGTTTCGGAAACGGAAAATATCGAGGCTATTCTGAATGCTGTTCCGATTGAGATAATCGGTGAAAAACGTGTAGAAGCGCTGCGAATAAACCGAAACGGAAGTGAAGAAACCATTCCGATTCACAACGTTTTCGGAGCGATAGGCACGGTTCCGAACAGCAAGGCACTCAACGGAATTGCAGAGCTTTCTCCCGAAGGCTATGTTATCGCAAACGAGGACTGCGTTACCTCGGCAAAGGGCATTTTCGCTGCAGGAGATGTGCGGACAAAGGCTTTGCGGCAGGTCATAACCGCGGCTTCGGACGGTGCAAACAGTATTTTTTCCGTTCAGAGATTTCTTTCGGAGAACGGGAGTTGATCTTTTTGAAAAAAACTGTGCAAGACTCTTATACAGAATCTTGCACAGTCTTTTTTATGGTAAATTTTTTACAGCGATGCCTTAATGCACGATGTAGCTATTACTGCAAGGATAGCGCCGATAGTCGAGCCGCAGAGATTTACGATAAGCTGATATTTCCAGTCGACTTTTTCTCCGTTTTTGTTGGGGAAGGGGAGGTTCGCAAACCAAATGCTGCTGAAAACCGAGCGCATTGCGTTCATGCTGAAGCCTGTGCTGTTAAGCGTCAAAGAGAGAAGCGCAACTGCGGAGAAGCCTACCGCACCTACGATAAGAGCCTGATTTCCTGCTTTAAGCTCGCTTACTCCTGCAATGCTTATGAATACAAGGAACAGGAAAACAAAGGTAGCCAGTATTTCCTGAACAAAGTTGAGCGGAATATTTTTTTCAACGGGATAAGCCGAGAAAATACCCCTCTTTGATTCTTCCTTGGACGCTTTGAAGGAATCCCAGAAGAACACCATGCAAACCAGCATTGCCGCGCCTGCCGCAAGAAATTCCATAAGCAGATGGATGCAGGCTTCGCCTATCGGGAATCCGTTCCAGATAACGCTTCCGATAACAACGCCGGGATTTAAGAAAGCAGGGCCACCCATAATTGCCGCAGCAGTTAGTCCGAAGCCTACCGCAAGGCTCCATGCGACAACAAGCTCGATATAATTAAGCTTCGATACAAGCGTGTTCTTTAGCGAAATATTACACATATAGGCATATCCGCCAAGAAGAAAAATAAAACTGCCCACAAATTCTGGAGGCTGTTTCGGCTTTTAAGCCGGCAAATTCTCCTCATGTACTTCCACTTGTCTTAAAATACAGGGTTTTTAGAGGTTACCTTTCAATATTTGCGGTGTTTTTTAATCGTTCATACATATCATTGTTACCCACCCTGTCAGTATACTGTGAGAATCTTTTTATCTAAAGTTCTATCGTGAAACGACACAGTTTTTTCCGCTTTTCTTGCCGTTGTAAAGCCGTTCATCTGCTTTTGCGATAAGCAGATCAAGCCCCAGTTCGGGGAAACTTTCCGTTCCTGCTACGCCGAAAGTCATAGTAATATCCGGAGCGCCCGACTCAAAGGAGAAATCGGCTTCCTCTATGCTGCGGCGTATATTTTCGGTTATTTCCGCAGCTTTCTCCGTCCCCGTATCATTGAAAAGGATAAGAAATTCCTCTCCGCCCCATCGGCAGACGCCGCTGCTTTTTTCCGCTTCTGTGGAAATGACCTCTGCAACTTTTTTTAGCACATCGTCGCCGCAGCCGTGACCGTATGTATCATTTACACGTTTGAAATTGTCAATGTCGCATATGGTTATGGAATATATGCTTCCATTGCTTCGGAGCTTTTCCGATTCGTGCAGCTGTTCGTACATACTTCGCCTGTTCATAAGTCCTGTCAGGGGATCAATGCCTGCGATCTTCCTGAGTTCATTGTTCTGCTCGTTCAACATTTGCTGCTTGTTGTCTATGATTTTCTTGAAAAGGATAGAAAAATAGGTCAACATAAAGAAGGAGAACATAGAGTTGAAAAGATAAAGCATTTGCGATACGTTTATCTGTATATCCGACTGAATGGGCTGAAAGAAACAGCAATATAGCTTTGTCGCAAGAAATATAAAAGTGAAAATAAAAGCAAATGCCGTTGCATAATTACGTTTTACTGTTGGCCAATAGAATACCAGCGGCACAATGCAAATAACATAAAGCATAAAACCCGAATTCCATCCGGTAAATATTGTTGCGGCAACGCCGTGAAACGCTATTTCTCCGATGATAGGCATAATAGGCGGAATACTTTCTGCCTTTTTTGCTCTGATGCAGAGAATTGCGTATAGTCCCACGCTGACCATATTGAAAAACATCATAGGATATATATTTAAAATTGCAAATACCGTCAAAAATATCGCATGTATTATACAGCAGCAGGCCATAAAGAACACATAGACAGTATTGCTCTTGATATCGAACAGTTCGTTGAAGAACTTGCGGAAGCCGCCCTTCTCAACGGTTTTATTTTTGTACGAATCCACTTTTTATTACTTCTCCTCTGTGGTCTGTATTTTTTTATATATACTATTATAGCACATATTTTTTGTTATTTCAAGAAAAATTGTCAAATATTGCATAAATTTGTTTTATACAGAACACCATTTATAATTTGAAAAAATCAAGCTGACAATCTTGTAACTGTTGAAAACAGTGAGTTGTTGAAAACAATTTTATATTGGGATTTCGGCGCAGATTTTATCCTTGATCTGTTTCGTGAGTTCGGCAAGATAGAAAGCCGTATGGTAGTATAGACAAATCCTCGGCTATAATAATCCAATGGGCGGCAAGCCACCTGCGGTCGCTTTCCTTGATTGGTGCAATTCTACTTGCCGACTATATCCATAGAACAAATGGGGATTAGTATTAATATGTCCGTAATGCTGCAAACAATCTGATATAGATTTTTAAAGAATGTACACAAACAAAACGCCCTATTTTCAATATTATGCTTGACTGCCTTATTGATTCATATTGCATTTTGAGGGTCGTTGGTGAAAATGATTTGTGTGTTTTTTTGTCAATATCTATTGCATTTTGTAATTGAATATGATATAATGGATTATAAATTATAAAATAATTGTTATCTTACGTGCCATTTAAGTAATTTAAGTGAATTCACTTGAATGGCATTTGTTGGGTCGAAATTAATCGTTACATATTATATCGATTGTTTTTTTTCGTTGTTTTATATGAAAATCATTCACCCAAAACAAAAAATTAAGCATAAAAAGTAAAGGGGGTGGCAAATGGAGAAACGTTCTATTCCCAAAGCTACGCTCGGCCGTATCCCCATCTATTTAAGATATTTGAGGGATCTTCCCGATGAAATTGATTCTACGATCTCAGCTACCAAAATAGCTCGTGGGGTATTCCTTGGTGAAGTTCAAGTGCGCAAGGATCTGGCTCTTATTAGCGGTCGCGGAAAACCAAGGGTCGGGTATGAGCGCGACAAACTGATATGCGATCTTGAAAATTGTCTTGGTTCTGAAAAGATGACCAATGCTGTACTCGTGGGAGCCGGCAAACTTGGAAGGGCACTTCTTGATTACGACGGATTTGAAGAGTTCGGTGTTAAAATTGTCGCCGGTTTTGACTGCAATAGTTCAATCTTGCAAATCAGCAAAAGCAAATCAATTTTACCAATTGAGGAAATTGAAGCATATTGCGCCGATAACGACATTAAAATAGGCATAATTACCGTAGGTCAGGGATCTGCCCAAGAGGTTTGCGACAGGCTCGTTGCTTGTGGGGTCAAGGCAATATGGAATTTTGCCCCCTGCACACTCCGTGTTCCGCCGAATGTTCTTTTGAAGCATGAAGAATTAGCGCTTTCGCTTGCCCATCTTAATTCTAAGATTTAAAATAATAAAAATATTAAAGTATTGAGAGGTGGTTTTTATGAAAGTAATAGTCTGTATCGGCAGCAGTTGTCACCTCAAGGGGTCACGTTAGGTGATAGAACAGTCTATTGCAAAAATATAAGGGGCTGACCTTGTAACTGAGGGCGTTATTACGATGAACAAGGTCATTCGGTACGCGAAAGACTATCTTGGCGAGAACGAACTCTATGAGGAATGGGATCTTCAAAAGGACGGTGCATTACTGATAAGCCGATTTTTGTTTGAAGAAGTGACGGATATCAACTTCTGCGTGGGCAGAGCCGTGAACCCCACCCATCAGAATCCCGACTTTTCAATTAACTTCAATATAAAAATGAACCTTGTTGAGATCGGAAGAGCACACGTCTGAACTCCAGTCACCGGCTATGAT
>CAMJES010000186.1 GCA_946404705.1 uncultured Ruminococcus sp.
ATCATAGCCGGTGACTGGAGTTCAGACGTGTGCTCTTCCGATCTCCTGCAAGGAAAGCCCCGTAAAATTTGCGCTCACAATGGAAAAGGCTGCAAAGGCTGTCGGAGTTAACCTTATCGGCGGCTATTCCGCACTCGTGCAGAACGGCTTTGCCGCAGGTGATGAACGCCTGATAAATTCTATTCCCGAAGCTCTGGCTTCCACAAGCTGCGTATGCTCGTCCGTTAATATCGGCTCGACCAAGAGCGGCATAAACCTTGATGCTGTAAAGCTTATGGGAGGAATTGTCCGCGAATGTGCAGAGAAAACCATTGACAACCAGTGCTTCGGCGCTGCAAAGCTTGTTGTTTTCTGCAACTCGGTAGACGATAACCCCTTTATGGCAGGCGCATATCACGGCGTAGGCGAACGTGACTGCATGATAAATGTCGGCGTTTCGGGCCCCGGCGTTGTACGCTCGGCTCTTTCCAAGTACCCCGACGCCGATATCACACAGATATCCGATATAATCAAAAAGACTGCATATAAGATAACAAGAGTGGGTCAGCTGGTCGGAACAGAGGCTTCAAAGCGCCTTGGCGTTCCGTTCGGTATCGTTGACCTTTCGCTCGCTCCTACTCCCGCAGTAGGTGACAGCGTTGCACATATCCTTGAAGAGATAGGTCTTGAAAGCTGCGGCTGCTGCGGAACGACCGCTGCTCTCGCATTGCTCAATGACGCCGTTAAAAAGGGCGGAGTAATGGCTTGCTCAAAGGTCGGCGGACTTTCGGGCGCATTTATCCCCGTTTCCGAGGATGCAGGTATGATTGACGCTGCTGTATGCGGCTCGCTCAAGATCGAAAAGCTCGAAGCTATGACTGCCGTTTGCTCGGTCGGTCTTGATATGATAGTTATCCCCGGCGATACTACCGCAGAGGTCATCTCCGCAATTATCGCAGACGAAGCTGCTATCGGTATGGTAAACAACAAGACTACCGCTGTAAGAGTTATCCCTGCTATCGGAATGAAGGAGGGCGAGTTCCTCGACTGGGGCGGACTTTTCGGAAAAGGCCCCGTTATGAGCGTAAACAAGTATTCGCCTGCAAAATTCATCAACAGAGGCGGTCAGATACCTGCACCTCTCCACAGCCTTAAAAACTGAAAATCACCCATGCTGTTTATTTTATTGCAGCATGGGATTTTTGCGGTCGTTTCGGTAAACGCATACAGACTTGCCGAAAAAGACGGATAATTCGGAAAGGATGGTCGTATAATCATGGACGAAAATATTATTCAGAGTATTCTCGAAATTGATAAGAACGCTTCGGAAAAGCTTGCCGAAGCCGAAAAGCAGCGCAATATCATCATTGCGGACGCTAAAGAGCAGCAGGAAAAAATCATCGAGTCACGCATAAAGGAAGCCGATGAAACCTTAAAAAAGCTTGAAGAAAAGGAAAAAGCCGAGGCTGAAAAAAAGCTTGACGAGATAAATGCCGAGGGCGAAAAGGAGATCGAGCGGCTCAAAAGCGTATACGACAAACGTCACGAAGAATGGGAAGAAAAAATCTTCCATGCGATAGTAAACGGCTGATAAAGAGGGATAACTGTGAATAACAGAAAGCACGGCACCTATACAAAGGGCAAATACTATGCGACCGTTGCAAAAATCCGTGCAATGTACGGAAAGCGCGTCACAGCGGAGGACTACGCCGAGCTTGTAACAAAGCAGAGCGTTGCGGATATTGCGGATTATCTCAAGAAAAACACGCATTACAGCGAAATTCTTGCTTCGGTCGATGTAAATACGATACACAGAGGTTTTCTTGAAAGCCTTCTGCAGCGTTATAATTTTGAAATGTACGGAAAGATAACCGGCTTTGAGCGCATCGGTCGGCAGGAGTTTTACAACTTCAAGATAGTTTCTGCCGAAATTGACATTATTCTAAGCTGTATGCGCTTTATAAACGCAGGTTCGGAAGGTCAGATCGAAAGCATACCTATCTATTTAAACGGGATAACCTCGTTTGACCTTATTGAGATAGCAAAGATGCGTTCATTCCCCGAGCTTCTGGAGTTTCTTAAAAAGACACGCTATTATGAGCTGTTAAAGGATATCAAGCCGGACGAAAACGGACGAGTTGACTGCGGAAAATGCGAGTATATTCTGCGAAACTACTATTTTGAGGGACTTGTTGAAGCGTCAAAGCATTACCGCAGATCCGAAGCGGACAAGCTTGACCTTATGATTCTGACCGATATCGACCTTATCAATATTATAAATGCATACCGCTTGAAAGAGTTTTTCGGAAGCGATGAAAGGGAGATTTTCGATAAGACTTTTTCCTTTGAGGGCAGAATATCCAACGCAAAGCTTGCCGAGCTTTATTCGGCTGATAACGGCGAAGAATTTATCAAGCGTTTTTCAAAGACCTATTACGGCAGGATAATCGCCGAAAACGGACTTGACAGCAAGGGCGGCGGTGATCTGGAGCTTTCCGCAAACAAGCTGCGCTACAAGTATGCAAAGGCTGCGCTGCGTGATTCGCAGACTGCGTCCGTAAGCGTTTATGCGTTTATGTATCTTATGGGTGTTGAAGTCCGTAACCTAATAAGCATTATCGAGGGCGTTCGATACGGCGTTCCCTCAAAGCAGATAGAAGCTTTAATTATAGTATAAAGAGGGGTGAGTGTTTTATGTCAATTGAAAAAATGGAATTTGTCAATATTGCAGGATTGACAAAGGATCTTGACGCTGTTCTCGCCAAGCTTTCCGAATGCGGCTGTTTCCACATTGAGTCGGCTCTCGGCGCAGGGGCGAAGAGCAAGGGATTTTCATCGCCGAGGGAGGAAAACCCGTATAACGGCATACTGCGAAAGATCAACGAGATCTCCGCAATGACGCGAATGAAAAGCGAAAGCGTTGAAATAGGCGAGGATTTCAAGGAAAATCTCAGCAAGGACGGAAAATACGTTGACGGCGTTATCACCAAGCTTAAAGATGTCATCAAGCAGAAGAACACGGTCGCCGACAAAATTGCCGAGTATGAACAGGCGCTCAGTCAGGTAAACCACCTTAAAGGTCTTGACGCCGATTTTCAGAAGATATTTTCCTGCGAGCATATCAAGATAAGATTCGGACGTCTGCCCGTCGACAGTTACAGAAAGCTCCCTTATTATGAGGACAAGACGTTCTATTTCGAGTATTTCACCGAGGAAACCGAGTATTACTGGGGAGTTTATCTTACTCCCGTTTCCTGCGCAGAAGAGATAGACGAGATTTTTAATTCGCTCTATTTTGAACGAATCAGAATAGCCGACTTTGTCCACGGAACCTCCGAGGACGCAGTTGAGGAGCTTGCCGAAAAAATAAAGAAATTCAATGAGGAAAAAGAGGAATACGAAAGCCAAATTGCCGATATGATGGACGTTGAAAAGCACCGTCTTGACGAGCTTTTCACCCATTATAAGTCCCGTCACGACAATTTCGACCTGCGCAGCAAGGCGGCAGTCACGAACGGAAAGTTCGCCATTGTCGGCTTTGTCCCGAAGAGCAATGCAGATGAATTTCTTGCGCTTTTCGATGATATGGACGGAGTTTCGGTCGTTCTCCAGCCAGCGGACGCAAACGGACAGCTTGCTCCGCCGATAAAGCTTCGCAACAACAAGTTCTCACAGCCGTTCTCAATGTTCGTTGAGATGTACGGACTTCCTGCATATAACGGCGTAAACCCGACAATGTTCGTTGCGATAACCTATACGCTGTTCTTCGGAATAATGTTCGGCGATGTAGGTCACGGTCTGGTCATTGCGCTGCTCGGCGCTCTGCTCTGGAAATTCAAGAGGTTTTCGCTCGGCCCGATACTGACCCGAGTCGGAATTTCGGGTGCGTTTTTCGGACTTATCTACGGAAGCGTTTTCGGCTTTGAGCATCTGCTCGACCCCGTGTATGAAGCGCTCGGAATAAGCTTCCTGCCATTCAGGGTAATGGAAAACGTTACGACTATCCTCATCGGCGGAATTGTGATAGGCGTGTTCATAATGTTCATCTCGATAATGATAAACATTGTTACGGGCATTAAAAATAAGCAGTATGAAAGCGCGCTTTTCAGCAACAACGGTATCGCAGGCTTTGTGTTCTTTGGTTCGATACTTGCAGGCGCAGTATGCGAGCTTTTCGGGGTTCATGTTGTAAATACCGCTTATGTGTTGATACTCATTATTCTTCCGCTTATTGCAATGTTCCTGCGTGAACCGCTTTCCTGCTGGGTAAGGGGAAAGAAATTCCATCTTGAGGGCAGCGTAGGCGATTTTATCGCAGCCAACTTCTTTGAAGTTTTCGAGTTCCTGCTCGGATATGCAACGAACACGCTTTCGTTCGTCCGTGTGGGCGGCTTCGTCCTCTCCCATGCTTCGATGATGCTTGTTGTTATGGCTCTTTCCGAGCAGGTTTCGGCAGGCGCAGTTCCGATAGTCGTTGTTATCGGCAATATTTTCGTAATGGGCATAGAGGCTCTCCTCGTAGGCATCCAGTCACTCCGACTTGAATTCTACGAGATATTCTCACGTTTTTATACGGGCGGCGGAACACCGTTTACACCCGTTAAAATTAACTATGATGAAACCATAGAATAAGAATTTTGGAGGATTTTATTATGTTGTATGCTTTTTTACTTCCCGCAGTTGTTCTTGCGCTTCTTTTCGTTCCCGTTGTTGTTGCTATCAAGAAGAAAAAGGGCGAAAAGTCCATTAAAAAGGCTTTTGCCGCTAATATCTGTTCATTCTTTGCAGTAATGCTTATATGCGCCGCTCTTCCTCTCGGAATGAAAGCTTCCGCTGAAAGCGAAGCTGCTGCTCCTGCAGCAGTTTCCGAAGAAGCCGAAGCCGAAGATGGAAGCTCCGATACAAGCGGACTTCTCTACATCGCATCCGCACTTGCAGTTGGTCTTGGCGCTATCGGCGGCGGTATCGCTATCGCTGCAGCTGCTCCTGCAGCAATCGGCGCTGTAAGCGAGAATCCGAAGAGATCGGAAGAGCGTCGGTAGGGAAAGAGTGTAGATCTCGGTGGTCGCCGT
>CAMJES010000187.1 GCA_946404705.1 uncultured Ruminococcus sp.
ATATCATAGCCGGTGACTGGAGTTCAGACGTGTGCTCTTCCGATCTAGCTTGCGAAGCGGTATCTCGGGGCTGTAAAAAAGGAGATCATCATCGGTCAGACCTCGAAGCTTATCGAAGCTATATTTGAAGTCATTGTTCCGCTGATAATGGCGGCTATCGTTGACAACGGAATAAACGGCGGTATGGGAAAAAGCTACATCTACCGAATGGGCGGAGTGCTTGTGCTGCTCGGCGTTCTCGGACTTGGCTCTGCGCTGATATGCCAGTATCTTGCGTCAAAGGCTTCGCAGAGCGTCGGAACGGTTATGCGAAACGATATGTTCCGCCACATCAACAGCCTTTCCCACGCTGAACTGGACAAGCTCGGTACTCCGTCGCTTATAACGCGCATTACGAACGACATCAACCAAGTCCAGCAGGCTGTGGCGATGTTCATACGCCTTGTTGTCCGCGCGCCGTTCATCGTAATCGGCTCGGCTATAATGGCAATGAGCATCGACCTGAAGCTTTCGGTGATTTTCGTTATAATCATACCGCTTGTTGCGCTTGTGCTTTATCTTATCATGTCGCGCTCGATAAAGTATTACAAGGTCATTCAGAAAAAGCTTGACCGAATTTCGCTTGTTACCCGTGAGGGGCTTTCGGGCGTTCGTGTTATCCGTGCTTTTTCGCAGCAGGACGCCGAGCAGAAGCGTTTTGACGAGGCAAACGACGATTATCTCGATGTTTCGCTGCGTGTCGGACGACTTTCCGCTCTGCTCAATCCCCTCACCTACGTTATACTTAACCTTGCTATTGCGGCTATCGTTTGGTACGGCGGAATAAGGGTAAACATCGGCGACCTTACTCAGGGCGAGGTCATTGCATTCGTTAACTATATGACGCAGATATCGCTTGCGCTCGTTGTTGTTGCGAACCTTGTTGTGCTTTTCACCAAGGCTGCGGCTTCATCTGCGAGAATAAACGAAGTGCTTGACATTGAACCGTCCATAAAGAACGGAACGGTCGAAAGCGGCGCAGGCTCGGAAAACGCGGTAGAATTTTCCCACGTTTACTTCTCCTACAACGGCTCGGGCGAATATGCGCTTGAAGATATTGATTTCACGGCAAAAAAGGGCGAAACTATCGGTGTTATCGGCGGTACGGGTTCGGGTAAATCCACGCTTGCTTCGCTGATACCGAGATTTTACGACATTACAAAGGGCGAGCTGAAAATTGACGGTGTAAACGCTGCCGATTATGATACAACGGTACTTCGCGGCAGGATAGGCGTTGTTCCGCAGAAGGCTGTTCTGTTCTCGGGAACAATAGCCGAAAATATGCGCTGGGGAAAGCGTGACGCTTCGGACGAGGATATATATTCGGCTCTTGAAACTGCGCAAGCAAAGGAGTTTGTTGACAAGCTGCCCGAGGGTCTTAACACTCACATTGCGCAAGGCGGAAAAAACCTTTCGGGCGGTCAGAAGCAGCGTCTTACGATCGCTCGTGCGCTCGTTTCTCAGCCTGATATACTGATACTTGACGACAGCGCGTCCGCACTTGACTTTGCGACAGACGCAGCGCTTAGAAAAGCCATTGCGAAGAACACTTCAAATATGACGGTTTTCATCATTTCGCAGCGAGCAAATTCCATTATGCAGGCTGACAAGATAATCGTTCTTGATGACGGCAAGCAGGTCGGACTCGGCACTCACAAAGATCTGCTCGAAAGCTGCGATGTTTACCGTGAGATTTGCTACTCACAGCTTTCAAAGGAGGAGGCAAACGGCAATGAAAAATAAACAGACTCCCGTTCTCGGCAGAATGCTGCGTTACACAAAGCCGTATCTTATCTTCCTTATAATATCGTTCCTTGCGGCTGTGATAAGCGTTGGACTGACGCTTTATGCGCCTGTGCTTATAGGTGACGGAATTGATTTCATCATCGACAAAGGCAACGTTGATTTTGACTCGCTGCTCCCGATAATAATCAAGCTTTGTGCGGTAGTTCTGCTCTCGGGATTTTTCAGCTGGGTAATGACTATCTGCACAAACACGGTTTCCTACCACACGGTCAACGACCTTCGCACCGATGTTTACAAAAAGATAAATCTTCTCCCGATAAGCTACATCGACAGCAGCTCGCGCGGCGACCTTATCAGCCGAGTTACCGTTGACATTGAGCAGATATCGGACGGTCTGCTCCAAGGCTTTTCGCAGTTTTTGACGGGCATCGTCACCATTGTCGGAACGATAATATTTATGCTTACGATAAATGCAAAAATTGCGCTTATCGTAATTCTTATCACGCCGCTTTCGCTGTTCGTTGCGGCATTTATCACGAAGATATCGCATGACAAGTTCCGCGAGCGTTCGGCTGTTCAAGGCGAGCTTTCGGGCTGCATTGAAGAGCTTGTCGGAAATCAGAAGGTCGTTAAGGCTTTCACCTACGAATCGGAGGCTCAGGCAAAATTTGAAGAGATAAACGGCAGGCTTTATGTCTGCGGACTTAAGGCGCAGTTCTATTCCGCTCTGACTAACCCCTCAACGCGTTTTGTTAACGGACTTGTTTATGCTGCAACAGGCGTTTTCGGCGCGATATCTGTTCTGAACGGCGGCGCAATGTCCGTAGGTCAGATAGCGACTTTTTTAAGCTATGCAAACCAGTACACGAAGCCTTTCAACGAGATCACGGGCGTTATCACCGAGTTACAGTCGGCGTTCGCTTCGGCAAGGCGTGTTTTCGCTGTGCTTGATGAAGAACCCGAGGTTTCGGATGAAAACGGACTTGAACCCGAGAAGTGCAGCGGCAGCATTGAGATAAGAAACGTTTCATTCTCATATAATCCCGATGTTCCGCTTATAAAAAATCTCAACCTCACCGTAAAGCCGGGTCAGCGAATTGCCATCGTTGGGCCTACGGGCTGCGGAAAGACAACTCTTATAAACCTGCTTATGCGGTTCTATGATGTGAACGAGGGCGAGATACTCATTGACGGAGTGAACATCAAGGATATGAAGCGGAAAAACCTGCGCAGTCTTTACGGAATGGTTCTGCAGGACACTTGGCTTTTCACGGGAACTGTCCGTGAAAACATCAGCTACGGCAACCCGACCGCTTCGCTTGACGAGATAAAGAATGCGGCGATGACCGCTCACGCGCACAGCTTCATAAAGCGACTTGAAAACGGTTATGACACCGAGCTTTCCGAGGACGGCGGCGCGCTTTCGCAGGGTCAGAAGCAGCTGCTTTCCATTTCGCGAATAATGCTGACCGACCCGTCAATGCTTATCCTTGACGAGGCGACTTCGAGCATTGACACAATGACCGAGCAGCGTATCCAAAGGGCGTTCGCAAAGCTTATGCAGGGCAGGACGAGCTTCATCATTGCGCACCGACTTTCGACGATAAAGGACGCCGATCTTATCCTTGTTATGAAGGACGGCGACATCATCGAGCAGGGCAAGCACGATGAACTTATCGATAAGGGCGGCTTTTACAGCAAGCTTTATTACTCGCAGTTTGAACATTCGAAAGCGTAAATCTAATGCGTAATTCGTAATTATTTTCCCTGCCAATTGAATATAAGATACCTAATTGTAATGCCTTGAACCAAAAAACTTGACGGAATTCCTATAATATGGTATAATTGTATATTGCACGATATGACTGCACCAAACCGTGCGGTCATATCTTATTTAAGGTTATCAAAATTATCTGAAAGGACAATTTTTTTATGCAGACTATGACAAAAATCCTGACCGAAAAGGTTTCCGCTGCCTTTGAAAAATGCGGATATGACAAGAACCTTGGCGCTGTTACCGCTTCGGACAGGCTCGACCTTTGCCAGTTCCAATGCAACGGTGCATTTCAGGGTGCGAAGCTTTACAAAAAAGCTCCGTTTATGATTGCCGACGAGGTTGCGGCTGTTCTTGCCGAGGATAATACATTCGCAAAGGCGGAAGTTGTAAAGCCCGGCTTCCTCAACCTTACGCTTTCGGACGAATATATGCTCTCAGTTGTCAAGGCTATCGCTGCCGATGAACATCTTGGCGTTCCACAGAACGAAAATCCCGACACTATCGTTATCGACTACGGCGGCCCGAACGTTGCAAAGCCGCTTCACATCGGACATCTGCGCTCGGCTATCATCGGTGAGAGTTTGAAGCGCCTTGCTCGTGCTACGGGAAACACGGTTTACGGTGACGTTCATCTCGGTGACTGGGGCTTGCAGATAGGTCTTGTTATTGCGGAGCTTTCCGAGCGTTACCCCGACTGGAAATGCTTTGACGAGGGCTTTGACCCCGAAAAGGACAGCGTTCCCGAGCTTTCTCCCGAGCTTCTCTGCGAGGTTTATCCTTTTGCCAGCAAGAAGAGCAAGGAGGACGAGGCTTTCAAGGAAAAGGCTCACACGGCAACCTTTGAACTGCAGAACGGCAGGTCGGGATATACTGCGCTCTGGAAAGAGATACTCCGCGTTTCGATTGCAGATTTGAAGTCCAACTATTCGAAGCTTGATGTTGATTTCGACTACTGGTACGGCGAGAGCGATGCTGACAAGTTTATCCCCGAGCTTATGAAGATACTTGAAGAAAAGCAGCTTTCATACGAGAGCAACGGTGCGCTTGTTGTTGACGTTGCCGAGGAGTCGGACAAGGCTCCGATGCCGCCTGTTATCGTGCGCAAGTCGGACAATTCAAGCATCTACGCTACAACCGACCTTGCGACCATTATTCAGCGTGAGCGTGACTTTAAGCCGACAAAGATATGGTATGTTGTTGACAAGCGGCAGGAGCTTCATTTTACTCAGGTTTTCCGCTGTGCAAAGAAGGCAGGACTTGTTCCCGAAACAACTGCGCTCGAATTTCTCGGCTTCGGCACTATGAACGGAAGTGACGGAAAGCCGTACAAAACCCGTGACGGCGGCGTTATGCGCCTTTCCGACCTTATCGAAACGGTAACGAACGCTTCGCTTGAACGTCTTTCCGAGTC
>CAMJES010000188.1 GCA_946404705.1 uncultured Ruminococcus sp.
CGAATACGCCGCAAAGATAATACAGAACACCAAGCGGCTTTCCGCGCTGACGGGGAATATTCTTGTGCTTTCCAAGCTGGAAAACAACTCTGTTGCGATATCCAAAAAGCTTTTTTCGCTTGACGAGCAGCTTCGTCAGGTCGTGCTTATGTATGAAGAGGTCTGGACGGAGAAAAACATTGATATTGACATTGATGATGCAGGAAATCGGTTTGATTTCCTTGGCAGCGAGGAGCTGCTTTTTCAAGCATGGCAGAATCTTGTCGGAAATGCGCTGAAATTTACGGAAAACGGCGGAATTGTGCGCATTATCCTGCGTGAAACGGATGACGGTATAACCGTTCGCATAAAGGATAACGGCATCGGCATTTCCGAGGAAAATCGGAGCCGCATTTTCGAGAAATTCTATCAGGCAGACGCTTCCCACGCTTCAAACGGAAACGGACTCGGGCTTGCGATAACACGGAAGATAATCGAGCTTCACTCGGGCAGCATTTCGGTCAAAAGCGAATCGGGGCAAGGCTCGGAATTTACAGTTACTCTTCCAAAATAAAAAACCGCACGGTTTGGACAAACAACATCCGAACCGTGCGGTTTTGTTTATAATACTTTGGAAAGAAACTCACGCAGACGGGGATTCTGCGGATTTTCAAAGAATTCCTTCGGGGTATTCTGCTCCATAATAACGCCGTCCGCCATGAACATTACACGGGAAGCGACTTCACGGGCAAAGCCCATTTCGTGCGTAACGACCACCATTGTCATACCGTCCTCGGCAAGCTGCTTCATAAGTTCGAGAACCTCGCCTACCATTTCGGGGTCAAGCGCGGAGGTCGGCTCGTCAAAAAGCATTACATCGGGATTCATTGCAAGCGAACGTGCAATTGCGATACGCTGCTTCTGACCGCCCGAAAGCATTGCAGGATAGGAATCCGCTTTATCGGGAAGTCCGACTCTTTCAAGCAGGTCAAGCGCTTTTTTATCGGCTTCGTCCTGCGTCATAAGTCCGAGCTTGACGGGGGCGAGGGTTATATTTTTCTTTATCGTCAAATGCGGAAAGAGGTTGAAGTGTTGGAAAACCATTCCCATTTTGCGGCGCATAAGGTTAAGCTCTCGGTCGTCCGCACGGGTGATATCGCTGCCCTCGAACAGGATAGTTCCCTCTGTGGGGATCTCCATAAGGTTCAGACAGCGCAGAAAGGTGGATTTTCCCGAGCCTGAAGGGCCGATAACAACGACCTTTTCGCCCTTGTTTATATGCTCGTCAATACCTTTTAAGACCTCGTTTTCGCCGAAAGTCTTTTTTAATCCTTTAACGTCTATCACTCTGTCTGAGCCTCCTTTCAAGCTTTGTAACGAAGTGCGTAAGCACGACTACCATTACAAGGTAGATTATTGCAACGGAGATAAGCGGCATAAACGCGGAATAGGTCTGCGAACGGATTATATCGCCGCCCTTTGTAAGATCCTGAACAGCTATGTAGCCTGAAACGGAGGTTTCCTTGAGCAGGACTATACATTCGTTAGCAAGCGCAGGAAGGACATTCTTGAACGCCTGCGGAAGTATTATCGAGGTCATTGTCTGTCGGTAGTTAAGTCCGAGGCTGCGGCCTGCTTCAAACTGTCCGTCATCTATCGAAGCGATACCCGAACGGACGATCTCCGCAACATAAGCTCCCGAATTGATACCAAATGCAATAATTGCGACAAATATCTTTGAGATAGGAACGCTTGCGAAAATAACAAAATAGATTATAAGCAGCTGAACAACGACCGGCGTTCCGCGGATAACGGTAAGATAAACCTTACAGATAATGTTCGGAATGACCATTTTTCCCGTTTTATCGTGTGTAAAACGGATTATCGCGATAATAAAGCCAAGCACCATTCCTATCAGAACGGCGAAAAGCGTTATCAAAAGCGTTGTTCCAAGGCCGTTCACAAGGTAATGCCAGCGGTCTTCCTCAATGAAATTCTGCTTAAAGCTTTCGACAAATCCCAAATCAACACTTCCTTTTTAAAAATCGCCGCACAAAAGCAGTTTAATACTAATCTCCGACCGTTCTATATACAAAGCCGACAGATAGAATAATCCAAGTCAAGAAAAGCGAACGCAGGCAGGCTTGACGCCTGTCAAGGGAGCTTGACGCAGAATTGGATTATTATATCCGAGGATTTGTCTATAGGTTGGTCGGAGATTAGTATTTTGTGCGGCGATGCATTTTTTGTGATTACTTCTTTCTTACAATGATTACCTGATTGGACTCTGTGTAAGGATCGGAGAAAAGAACGTTCTTCATTCTGTCCTCGGTAACGGTCATACCTGCGCAGCCAACGTCAGCCTTGCCGGACTGAACTGCTGCGATGATTGAGTCGAAAGCCATATCATCGATCTTAAGCTCATAGCCAAGCTTATCGCAGATAGCTGTCATAATATCAACGTCAAAGCCGACGATCTTGTCGCCCTCTTTGTACTCATACGGAGGGAACTCGGCATTTGTAGCCATTACAAGTGTGCCGTTGCTGCGGTCAACGCCCTCGGGAGAAACATAAGGGAGAGTACCCTTTGTATCGCCGCTGTAATTCTTGCGGATATTTGCGAGCGTTCCGTCAGCTTCAAGCTCTGCAAGCGCACCGTTGATCTTCTCCTGAAGCTCGGTGTTGTCAAGCTTTATTGCGATTGCATATTCTTCTTTTGCAAAGGGTTCTTCAAGGATCTCAAGGTCGGTATTCTTAGATACGAAAACCGATGCAGGCTCGCTGTCGATGATAACTGCGTCAACCTTGCCCTGCTTAAGAGCCTGAACAGCGTCTGCGCCCTTTGCGAACTTTTCGACAGTAGCACCCTCGATGCCGTCAGCGTAGGTATCACCCGTAGTACCAAGCTGAGTGCCGATCGTCTTTCCCGTGAGGTCGTCAATTGAATGAACGGTGTTTGCAGGAACGCCGCAGCCTGTGAGCATTACAGCAGCCATAGCAACAGCTGCTGCCATTGATAATAACTTTTTCATAAAACTAACCCTTCCTTTGATTATAAAATCTAAACTTAATTATAACACACTCCTATTTAGGAATCAACAGTTTCGATAAATTTTAATATTTAAAGCAAAATTACGCCGCAAATTATGCTTAAAAGCGTCGAATTTATTGACTTTATAGGGTATATATGCTAAAATACAGATAATAAATCACCATAAAATAATATGATATAAAGCGAGAAAAAAACTATGGATATGAAAAAAATAACAGAAGTTATGGATAACGCTGTAAAATCGGGCGAGGAAGTCGGCGCAGCTGTCGTTATTGTCAAGGACGGAAAGCAGGTCGGAAGTTACTCCTGCGGATATGCCGACCTTGAAGCAGGAAAGCCAATGAAAACAGACACGATCTGCCGTATGTTTTCCTGCTCGAAGATCGTTACCGCAATTAGCGCGCTGATATGCCTTGAACGCGGAATTATCGCAATGGAGGACGATATCTGCCGCTTTATCCCCGAGTTTGAACATTCGGAGTATTGGTCGGACGGAAAAACCGTTCCTTGCAGCCGCAGGATAAAGGTCGCCGACCTGCTGAATATGACATCGGGAGTAGCTTATCCGTGCGCTGAAAAGGACGCGGAGAAGATAAACAGCGTGTGGTATGAGCTTGAACAGAGCTATCGTAACGGAAATATGATGTCAACGGCGGAATTTGCAAAAAGGGCCGCTAATTGTCCCCTGCTTTTCGATGTCGGAGAAAGTTGGATGTACGGTTCGAGTGCTGATATCATGGGTGCGGTTGTCGAAGCAGCTTCGGGAACGGAGTTCCGCACATTTGTCAAGGAAAACATACTTGAACCGCTCGGGATGAACGATACAGACTTCTTTGTTCCTGCCGAAAAGCGTGACAGATTGGCGCAGATATATGAATATGCAGGCGCAGAGCCTAAGCCTTTTGAGGGAGTTAACCTCGCCATTTTCGACTTTGACAAGGTTCCGAACTTCCAGTCGGGCGGCGCAGGACTTTTCTCAACTGCCGATGACTATGCAAAACTCGGCGCGGCGTTGTCAACGGACGGCGGCGGTATCATAAGCCGAAAGACAGCCGATTTTCTGTCGGTGAATTCGCTTAACGAAAAGCAGAGGAAAAATTTTGTCTGGGATTCGTGCAAGGGCTGCGGATATGCAAACTTTATGCGTATCGTAGAAAACCGAAACAACGCAGGAATGCTTGTTTCGGACGGCTCGTTCTGCTGGGACGGCTGGACGGGAACATATCTTATGATGGATCCGAAAGAGAAAATGTCCATATCACTTACAATGCAAAGAGCCGGAGCAGGAACGACAAGACTTGCGAAAGCGGTAATAAATGCGGCGGAAAGCTCTTTTTAATGCCGAATTCGGAATGCTTAATGCGTAATTATTGCAATGCTGACATTTGTAGTTAAAACCGCGAAGCGGACGAAAAGTTTCGTCCACCTTTTCAAAGGTGGCGAGGGGTCAAGGGGGCGAGCAGCCCCCTTGTCGTATGTCATTTATGACATTTAGCAGAAAGCGAAACTCCCTAAACCATAGCGAAAGGCACAGCAGAAACAGCACAAAAAAGTATAGCAAAAAAGCGCAATTCACATAAAAAACGGAAAACAAGAAAAGTTTTGTCTGACAAAAACTTGTTAAACCGATTTGTGAATTGCGCTTCTTTCTATCCCATAAAGACAAACTCTCCTCGGGGATAAAACGCGAGAAGCGAAGCGACGAGCGTTTTGACCCGACATCGTATGAACAGCTATGCACGGGAAAACTGCAATTGGTGTTTCCCGTGCATAGCTGTTCATAGTGCGTCTAAAGGCAAAATATACTCACTTCGTTCGCATATTTTACCTTTAGAGGAGAGTTTGTTTAAGGAAAAAAGAATAAGCGCAATTCACAAATCGGTTCAACAAGTTTTTTCGGTATCAAACTTGTTTTAT
>CAMJES010000189.1 GCA_946404705.1 uncultured Ruminococcus sp.
ATGTTTTTTGAGGATGACTTGTACAAAATATGTGAGTAGGAGATACCTACAACTTCCTATTTGTATGGGAACATTAACGCGACCTTTTAAAATGCAATATATCAACCAATTATTATGACACAGCCAAAATAATCTTGAAAAATAAGAATACCTGTGTTATAATTACTAAAAATACTACTATGGGAGAATGTATAATGAAAAAACTTGCTTTATCTCTTACAGACAAGACCAAAAGCCACATAAACCGTGAGATATACGGACATTTTTCGGAGCATCTCGGACGCTGCATATACAACGGGATATTTGTCGGAGAAAAATCGTCCATTCCCAACAAAAACGGCGTAAGAACCGATGTTATCGAAGCCTTAAAGGAAATACGGATACCCGTTCTGCGCTGGCCGGGCGGCTGTTTTGCCGATGAATACCATTGGAAAGACGGAATCGGCGAAAAAGACAAGCGCAAGAAAATGGTCAACACCAACTGGGGACACGTTACCGAGGACAACAGCTTCGGAACGCACGAATTTATGAACTTGTGCGAGGAGCTGGAGTGCGAGCCGTACATTGCAGGCAATCTCGGCAGCGGAACCGTGCAGGAGCTTTCCGAATGGGTGGAATATATGACCTTTGACGGCGTTTCGCCTATGGCGGAGCTTCGAAAAAAGAACGGCAGAGAAAAACCGTGGAAATTGAAATATCTCGGTATCGGCAACGAAAACTGGGGTTGCGGCGGAAATATGCGTCCCGAATACTATGCCGATGAATACCGCCGCTATCAGAGCTTCTGCAAGAATTACAGCGGCAACGAGCTTTACAAGGTAGCCTGCGGCCCCAACAGCGATAACTACAACTGGACAGAAGTGATGATGAACAATCTGAACGAATGGCAGACAAAGGCAATTTCGCTCCATTATTACACCGTGCCGAGCGGCGACTGGTCGAAAAAGGGCGACGCTGTCGAATTCACCGATGAAGAATACTACCGCACGATAAAATCCACGCTCTATATGGACGAGCTTATCACACGCCACGATGAAATAATGACCAAGCATGACCCCGACCATAAAATCGGTCTTATAGTTGACGAATGGGGCTGCTGGTACGATGTCGAAAAAGGAACGAACCCCGGCTTTTTATATCAGCAGAATACAATGCGTGATGCGATCGTTGCGGCTGTTAACCTCAATATCTTCAACAGCCACTCCGACAGAGTTGTAATGGCTAACCTTGCGCAGGCGGTGAACGTTCTCCAAGCGGTTATCCTCACCGAGGGCGAAAAAATGGTGCTTACGCCTACATACTATGTCTTCAAGCTGTTCCGCGAGCATCAGGGCGCAGAGCTTCTCGAAAGCAGCCTTACAAACGCACAGACTGGCATAAACGGCTGCGTTATACCGTCCGTTTCACACTCCGCTTCGGTGAATGCCAACGGAGATGTTCTTGTAACGCTTGCAAACTGCTCACTTGACGAGGATTACGAGATAGAAATTGACGGTGCAGGCGCAAAATCCGTTTCGGGAGAAATTCTGTCGGCAGAGATACACGCTTATAATGGTTTTGACGGTGCTGAAAATGTCGCACCCAAGGCTTTTGACAGCTTTAAGCTTGAAAACGGAAAAGTAAGCCTTGTTCTCCCCCGTCATAGTGTTGTTTCGCTTAAGCTTAAAAAATAAAATGGAAAAGAAGATATGTAAGCGCTGCCTTATTGACGAGCTTGACTATGATGAAACATACGAGGATATAAAGCGTTATATCAAGGAATTTCCGAAGGAAAAGCGAGTTAGCAGCGAGGTATATTCCGCAAGGCTTGAAGTCTGCAAGGAATGTGCGGAACTTGAAAACGGTATATGCAGGAAATGCGGCTGCTTTGTCGAGCTTCGGGCGCTTAAAATCGGAATGTACTGCGCTTCGGAAGATAAAAAATGGTGAATTAAGGAGCGGACTTATAATGTCGATCGAAAATGCAAAAATCTACCTTGAAAAAATGGGATTCGACACCGCAAGGATAATCGAAACGGACGAATCCTCCGCAACAGTCGAGCTTGCCGCAGAAGCGCTCGGCTGCGAGGCTGCGATGATAGCCAAATCGCTCACCTTTGATGTAAAAGGCGAGCCTATAATGATAGTTGCGGCAGGCGATATGCGCGTGGACAACGCAAAATATAAAGCCTGCTTCGGCACAAAGGCGAAAATGCTCTCACGCGAGGAGGTATCGGAAAAGATAGGTCACGATGTCGGCGGAGTATGTCCGTTCGGCGTAAAGGACGGAGTAAAGATATATCTTGACGAGTCGCTGAAACGTTTTGAATATGTATATCCTGCCTGCGGAAGCTCAAACAGCGCAGTAAAGCTTTCACTTGCGGAGCTTGAAACGCTTTCACGGTTCACCGCGTGGGTGGATGTTGCGAAGTTTGCGTAAAATCTGCGAAGCCACTCGCGAAGCGACTGAGCTGGTCCAGCTGAGCACAGCTGGCGAGGGGTCAAGGGGGCGAGAAGCCCCTTGTCGCTTCCGCAGAAGCGAAACGCCCTAAACTTTGGCGAAAGACAAAGCTGCGTTAAAACAAAAAACTAAAGGTTACAAAAAACGCAATTCACATATAAAATCGGAAAGCAAGAATTGTTTGGTTATAACCAAAACTTGTTGAACCGACTTGTGAATTGCGCTTTATTCTATTTTCCTAAAGTAATCTTTCCTCGGGGATAAAACGTGAGAAGCAAAGCGCCGAACGTTTTGACCCGACATCGTATGAACAGCTATGCACGGAAAAACAACAATTACAGTTCCCCGTACATAGCTGTTCATACTGCGTTGTGACCTGCATATTCTTACTTCGTTCGTATATGCAGGTTACAAGGATAATTTATTTGAAAAAAATAGAATAAGCGCAATTCAATTTTTAAGGTTCAACGAGTTGATTTCTCATATTCGTTTTCCCTTTTTTGTGATTGAATTGCGCTTTTTTATCTGTAATATATTGTGATTTTGCCGCAAGCGTTATGCCATAGTTTAGGGAATTTCGCCGTCTGCGGACGGCGACAAGGGGCTTCTCGCCCCTAAAAACCCTCGCAAGCTGTACTCAGCGAGCTGAATTCAGCTTGACCAGCCGGTTGGCTTCGCAGTTCTGCAGCTTTTTTATTTTATCATTGAATGAACGCTGATTCGATTGAGCGCTCTCTGGAGCTTCAATTCGGCAATGTCAAGCTCGTTTTTGTCTTTAAGACTCTGCAGCTTTTCCCTTGCTTCCGCTTCGGAACGCTTTGCCCATTCGAGGTCGATCTCGTCTGCCCATTCAACTGCGTTTGCGATGATCGAAACCTTATTTCCGCCGACCTTGATTATGCCCGACGAAAGCGCGGCAACTTTGAAACTTCCGTCCTGCTCCTTTATCTTAACAGGGCCGGACGGCAGACTTGCCACAAGGCTTGTATGATTCGCAAGTATACCTATATCTCCCTCGGTCGTTCTGACGATGACCATTGAGGTTTCATCGTCATAAAACGTCTTTTCGGGAGTAATGATTGAGAGTCTGAACTCGGAAGCCATTATTCCACCTCCGGTTATTCGGCACTCATTGATTTAGCTTTTTCAACTACATCGTCGATCGTACCTGCAAAGAGGAATGCAGATTCGGGGATATCGTCGTGAAGTCCCTCGATGATCTCCTTGAAGCCTCTGATGGTTTCCTTGAGCGGTACATATTTTCCCTGATAGCCTGTGAACTGCTCCGCAACGGAGAACGGCTGTGAAAGGAAACGCTGTATCTTTCTTGCTCTTGCCACGGTGAGCTTATCTTCATCGGAAAGCTCGTCCATACCCATGATAGCGATGATATCCTGGAGTTCGGTATAACGCTGGAGAATATTCTGGACTGCTCTTGCGGTTTCGTAATGCTCTTTTCCGACAATATCGGGAGAAAGAATTCTTGATGTTGAATCAAGAGGATCAACCGCAGGATAGATACCGAGCGATGCGATATCTCTTGAAAGAACCGTTGTAGCGTCAAGGTGAGCGAACGTTGTCGCAGGAGCAGGGTCGGTAAGGTCATCGGCAGGAACGTAAACAGCCTGAACCGATGTGATAGAACCCTTGCTTGTGGAAGTGATACGCTCCTGAAGAGCGCCCATTTCCGTTGCAAGCGTTGGCTGATAACCAACGGCGGAAGGCATACGTCCGAGAAGTGCGGAAACTTCCGAGCCTGCCTGGGTGAAACGGAAGATATTGTCGATGAAGAGAAGAACGTCCTGTCCCTCAACGTCACGGAAATATTCAGCCATTGTAAGTCCGGAAAGACCTACTCTCATTCTTGCTCCGGGCGGTTCGTTCATCTGACCGTAAACGAGAACGGTCTTATCGATAACTCCCGACTCGGTCATTTCGTTATAAAGGTCGTTGCCCTCACGGGTACGCTCTCCAACGCCTGTGAAAACAGAGATACCGCCGTGCTGGTTTGCAACGTTGTTGATAAGCTCCTGAATAAGAACGGTCTTGCCAACGCCGGCACCGCCGAAAAGACCGATCTTACCGCCCTTAAGATACGGACAGATAAGGTCGATTACCTTGATACCGGTTTCAAGTATCTCGTTAGCTGCAGCCTGCTCTTCGTAGGACGGAGCCTCTCTGTGGATAGCCCATCTCTCCTCGGTTTCGGGGGCAGGCTTGTTGTCAACGGGTTCGCCGAGAATGTTGAAGATTCTTCCGAGCGTACCTCTGCCGACAGGAACGGTGATAGGACTGCCCGTATCGACTGCTTCAACACCTCTTACAAGGCCGTCTGTCGAGGACATTGCGATACAGCGGACAACATCATCGCCGATATGCTGTGAGATCGGAAGAGCACACGTCTGAACTCCAGTCACCGGCTATGATAT
>CAMJES010000190.1 GCA_946404705.1 uncultured Ruminococcus sp.
ACCACCGAGATCTACACTCTTTCCCTACACGACGCTCTTCCGATCTCCGAAGTTCCGCCGCAGCCAATGGGAGTCACGGGATGACGCTGTACGCACTATCCAGAGCGCATTAAAGCTTGTCGATATCCTTAAAGTTTCCGAAGATGAACTCCAGCTTGTTTCGGGCTTTGGAAATATGGCAACGGCGATAGCAAAGCTTATCGGACTCGGCGTAAAGATAATATGTATCACGCAGGGCGCAAAGGGATGCATTGTCGCAACAAAAACGGGCATAAATAACGTAAGCTCGTTCAAAACCGAGATAGTCGATACAATGGGAGCAGGTGACAGCTTCTTCGGCGCGTTCCTTTCACGCATAGCAAAAACTGCCAAGCCGCTTTGCGACCTTGATACGAATGACCTTATCGGGATATCGACCTATGCCAACGCCTGCGGCGCGCTCAGCGCAAGAAAACTCGGCGCGATCGCGGCAATGCCCACGGATGAAGAGATAAAAGCGCTTATCGCACAGAATGTCAAGTGAGCCTCGGAATGTTTTACCAATAACAGCTTATTTTCATCAAGTCCATTGACAAAACGCTGGTTCAAGTATATAATGAATAAGTTGGTTTAAAACGAAAGGAATTCTGTGTTATGAAGCTTGAATCTTTTAAGAGTATATTCTTTAAGGCAATTATGTCCGGATTTATGATAGGTATCGGCGGAACGGTGTATCTTATGTGCGATAATAAGTATATCGGCGGATTTCTGTTCAGCTTCGGACTTTTCACCATTATCCAGCTTGGCTTTGCACTTTATACCGGCAAGGTAGGATATATCCCCGAGCGTAAACCTATATATATTCGTGAGGTGCTTATAACGCTGCTCGGAAATGTTGTCGGAACAGGCGTGTCGTCACTTATGATATCCGCAACAAGAATAGGAGCAAAAGTGCATGAAAATGCCCTCGCATCAATGGAAACAAAGCTTAGCGACGGTATCGTAAGCCGCCTTATACTGGGATTTTTCTGCGGAATGTTAATGTACCTCGCAGTTGAGAACGCCAAGAACTGCCGTATAAAGGGTCACGATACATCAATGATATTCGGAACAGCAGTTCCCGTAATGCTCTTTATCTTCTGCGGATTTAACCATTCCATAGCCGATTGCTTCTATTATTTCTCGGCAGGAGTAACCGCAGATGGAGCGTTGTATATCCTCGAAGTTGCAGTAGGCAACGCACTCGGCGGAATGTTTATACCGTTTATGAAAAAGCTTTTCGATAAACCGGAAAATGAAACGGCGAAATAATTAAACAGCACAGCCTGCATTTGCACAGACTGTGCTGTTTTTATTTATCAGTCTTTTGACTTATAATAAAGCATACAATGACAGAATCCTTCAAAGCTCGGGTCGGCTATCTGCTCCCGAAACTCCTTGCAGATACAGCGTTCGTCCTCGGTGTGCTTCAATCTGCATGGACAATATCCGCCCGTTCGTTTCAATCCCTCTTTTACCCGTGCGACAACTTCTGCGTTGTCATTCAGTTTTACAGCCATCAGTCTTCCCCCTGTTCAAGCGGAAGCTCGTCCTTTTCCTTCGGCGGAACATATCCCTCGGGCAGCTGCTCCTTTACCGCAACAAGCAGCTTTATCTTCTTGCCCTCCTCCGAGAACATTTTCTCATGCTCAGTTTCAAAATTCGGCGAATAATCTGAGTTGTGCAAATCTCTTGTGATAAATTTCACCGAAAAGCCCGAATGTTCAAAATAGGGGAGCGATTCTTCAAAAAGCTCGTCGTCGTCCGTCTTGAAGTGTATCTCTCCGCCGTCACGCAGAAACGTTCTGTACTGCATAAGCTGCCTTGTATGCGTAAGACGGCGCTTTTTATGCCGCTTTCTCGGCCACGGATTGCAGAAATTGATGTATATACGGTCGATTTTGTCGTTTTCATCAAATGCTGTTGTTATTTTCTCGATATTCTGCGAAACCAGCTTTATATTGCTTATCTCCAGACCCTTTTCCTCAAAATCGGCAACAATCGTTCTTCTTGCAACGGCGAGCATCTCGCTTTTTATGTCCATTGCAAGCCAGTTTACATCGGGATAATACTGCGCCGCCTGAACGACAAACCTGCCCTTTCCACAGCCAAGCTCCGCATAAAGCGGCTTATCATCGGGGAAAACGCTGTTCCACTTGCCCTTGTATTCCTCTGCGTGTTCAATGTAAAACGGACATACCGCAAGCTCGGGACGCGCCCATTTTTTTCTTCTCATTCTCATAATTATGTATTTCCTTTATTCTTTTTTAAATGAAAGCTCAAGGCTGTCAATATTTGTTTCAAGCCGTGTATATTTTACTCCTGCAGCATCAAGCATACGCTTGGAAGCGATAGTCGCTTCGCTGTCGGCGTATTTGTCGTAGAGGTAAACGACCTCCTTTATGCCGGACTGGATTATAGCCTTTGCACATTCGTTGCAGGGGAAAAGGTCAACGTAAATTTTAGCGCCTTTGAGCGATTTGCCGTTGGAGTTGAGTATTGCGTTCAGCTCGGCGTGAACGACAAAGCGGTACTTTGTGTCCGTACCCTCTCTTGCCCACGGAAATTCATCGTCCGAGCAGCCTATCGGGAAACCGTTGTATCCGGTCGAAAGGATAATGTTGTCGCTGCTGACGATACACGCTCCGACCTGAGTGTTGGGGTCTTTGCTGCGCTTTGCGGCAAGAAGTGAAACTCCCATGAAATATTCATCCCATGAAATATAGTTGCTGCGTTTCATATGATCCGTCCTTTCATTTATCGGTTTGATTTATTATAGCATATTGCTAAAAAAAAATCAAATTTTTTTATGCATAAAATTTGTATTTACTGTTGATTTTAGATTAGAAATATGTTATAATTTAACTAATTTATACTAAGCTTCTGATTGAAATGTGTACAAAAAATCAAGCAGTATCTTTAAAATTACGGATTTTGCGCTGATTTTTTTCAATGCTTTGATCGGAGAGCGGTATTATAACTGCGGTTTTGTACTGCCGAACCTATCCGATAATGCGCGGAAACGGCGTATAAACCTGAAGTATGCAATAGTTTACGGAGGATCATTCTTATGGATTATAAGCAGGAATTTATTAAATTTATGGTTGACTGCGGAGTGCTGACATTCGGCGATTTTACGCTTAAAAGCGGCAGAAAAGCACCCTATTTCATCAATACGGGCAACTATAAAACAGGCGCGCAGCTTGCAAAACTCGGAGAATTCTACGCTGCCTGCATTGAGGACAACAATATCGAAGCCGATACGCTGTTCGGTCCTGCTTACAAGGGGATTCCACTCTGCGTTTCCGCCTGCGTTGCACTTTTCAATAAGTATGGCAAAGATGTAAGCTACTGCTTCGACAGAAAGGAAGCTAAAGACCACGGTGAGGGCGGTATGTTCGTCGGAAAGCAGCTCTCGGACGGCGAAAAAGTCGTTATCATCGAGGACGTTATGACTTCGGGCAAGGCGCTTAAAGAAGTAATGCCGAAGCTCACCGGTGCAGCAAACGTGAATGTTACCGGAATGGTCATCACCGTTGACAGAATGGAAAAAGCTCTTAATTCCGATAATTCCGCTGTTCAGGAAGCATATAAGGAGTTCGGCGTTAAGGTTTATTCTATCGTTACTATCAACGATATCATTGGCGCTATCGAAAACGGAGTTATCGGCGGCAAGGAATACCTTGACAAGATGCTCGAATACAGAAAAACCTACGGAGTACAGGCATAACTATAAATTTCTGAAAGGAATGAACATAATATGGGCGTTAAGCTGAACCTTACAGTTGCAGGTGCTGAAATTCTCGATTCAATTGTTTTTATGGAGAAATCTCCTGCGTATGCTGCGTTTAAAGAGGAGATCGAAAAGATCCTTGCCGATTTCAACAAAAACAAGAAATTCGGTGAGATCGATGTAAGAGCGCTTGTAGACGGCTCGGAGGACGCGCTTGTCAATATGCAGAGAGCGTATCTTATCTGGACTTTCAACGAGGATTACGGCAAGAAGCCGCTTGAGGAATCGGAGTATACAAAGTTCCTTAAGCTTTTTGTGAAGTCGCAGGAAAAGGCTCTTATTGACGCAAACGGTGGCAGCAAGACGATCGCTACCGAAGATATCCCTGCATTCATTAAGAATTTTGTAAGCGAGGTTTCGGCTAAACCGGAGCTTTTCAACAGCCTTAAAGAATTCTTTGCAGGCTATGTTTACGGTTATTTCTTCAACTATCTGAGCGAGCAGAAGGTAATGAAGCAGTATGCCGAGTTCCTTGTATGCCTTGGAATCATGTCCAACAAGATCACAACATCCGAATCGCAGAAGCAGCAGATACTTCCCAAAATGGCGCTCCTGCTCAACAATGACCGCTTTAAGTATATCAGCGGAAATATCCCCGTTGATGTTATGTTCAATATAATCTATGAGCGCTTTGAGCTTTCCAACCTTACCGTTAAGGAGGAAGAGATCATCAAGTCTGCGCTTAAGGATTATATGATCTCCAACTATGAATACAACGAGGATGACGGACTGGTTTCCGATATGGTTGTGACCGGAATTATGTCCCGGCTTAACAGCAAGTATGTATGCTCTGTCGATTTTGCTTCTGACCTTCACAAGAACTCGTTCGCAGGTGTGAGAACATTTCTCGACGGCGACAAGGAAGACCTTGGCGAATATACATACGATAAGCTTCTTTCCGTTATCGCAGGAAAGTGCGAGCTTAACTTTGACGGATATTATTCATCCGATAATCAGCCCGATGTCAACACAGCGCTCAGCGGCGACTGCAAGGGATACCGCTATCAGATCGGAAGAGCACACGTCTGAACTCCAGTCACCGGCTATGAT
>CAMJES010000191.1 GCA_946404705.1 uncultured Ruminococcus sp.
GGAATGTCCAGCCTGCCTTCGGGATTTGCATCTGCCTGCGAACAGAGAAGCTGTAATGCCTGCGTGTAGAAAATGTTCACAAGCATATCGAATGTTCTGTCCGTGTCGCTGACATTGAGGAAAAGTACAGTTTTAGTTTTGCCGAGATCCCGAATATCAATGGGGTCATTGCTTGCGAATATAGTCTTTGCTTCGTCAAAATCAAACGGTTCAAGCGCACGGTTTGCAAATTCAATTATGCTGCTCCACATTTTTTCTGCATTAGCTGAGGAACGTATCTGACGGTATTTTTTAGTCGCATAGCTGTCAGGATTGCCTTCTGCCCACAGAAGAAACGGAAGCTCGCCGTTCGGAGCAATAAACGCCTGATGAAGCTTGCAGACTGTCTGCATATTGTGTTCATCGTCATTGACAGCTTCAAGACAGTATGCGATCAGAAATGCAATATAGCCTGCTGCCGCCTTTTCCCAGAAAGGCTCGTCGCTGTCAAGCTTTGGCATAATGGTATTTGCAAGCGTCAGAATATCCTGTTCACGGTATTTTCCGTTATCATACTTTCTTATGCCGTCAAGAGGATTGTAACCGCAGGAGCGCAGCGGATTTACAAGGTCGAGTGTTTTAACGCTGTATCCTTTTCTTATAAGCTCGTCCTTGAAAAGTCTTTCAAGCTGTCCTTTTGTATCGGAAACGACAAGGCTTCCTGAGATGTTTCTGATGTTAGGGATAACATAACCGCCCGTCTTTCCCGAACCCGATGAGCCGATGATAAGATCGTTGTTGTTGAGTCCCGTTGTCTTTGTGTCATTTGAAACACTGATTCCCTCTGCAAGTATTCTTGTGCCGTAGTTAGTCATATTATCAAACTCCTTTCATAATTCCTGTCGCAAGTCCGAATTCGATCGCTTCTTTGGCACTGTAAAATGTGTCCTCGGAAGTTACATCGTAAATTTCTTCGATTGATTTTCCCGTTTTTTCTGCAATTATTTCCGCAAGAGCCGTTCTTACCTCGTCCAGCTTTTCAAGCTCGTGGCGAATCTCGTGCGACTTCTTTCCGCTGATGCTGCCGCCGCTGAATGACGGGTCGTGTATCATAAGCCGAGTGTGAGGAAGCATCTCACGCTTTTGACCTGCAAGAAAAAGGATCGCACCCATACTTGCAGCCGTTCCTGTGCAGACCGTTCGAACGGGCGACTTCATAAGACTGATGAAATCATACACCGCCAGTCCGCTTATGACTTCACCGCCGGGACTGTTTATGTATATGGTTATCTCCTGCCCTGTGTCCTGACCTTCAAGATACATAAGCTGCTTTAAAAGCTCGTTTGAAGTTGCAGCGTTCACCTCTTCTGTGAGAAAGATCTCTCTTTTTGAAAGAAGATCGTCCTCAATTCTGATGCAGTCCGTTCCTCTTACGGTTTCCTTTAAGATATTTGCCATTGTTCATCGTTCCTTTCTATATCATTATCATTGTTGACTTCGTCGGATATCCCCTTGTATTTCAGTAAGACCGCCTTTGTGTCAAATAGATCGGGAAACGCAAGCTTTGTACTTTCAAGAAAAAGATAAGCAAACTCGTCATAGCTTCCTCTGATCTCTTTTTCAAAATCGGAGATAGGCTGATTCGGGATCCACTGCTTTCTTTGAAAATCTAAAAGCTTTTTCATATATTCGCGTATAGTAGTGCTTTCTTTTATGGGAGTCTTCATCGTGCTTTTTACATCACGGCCGAATATTCTGTAAAAGTTGGTTATGCCGCCTTTGGAGCGTCCTGATTTTTTTGCGGCGTATCGGAGGAAATCGTTGATGGAGCAGGAAAAAAGAAGTCTTAACGTATCGTTGGATTCCTCCGCCTTCTCCAGCTGTATCTCAAGATGTGACAGAAAATTGTAATAACACCGTTTTGCAAGCTCCATCAGTTTCTCGGTTTCGACCATTGGGTCATCATCAAGAGCCTTAACAAGCCCAAGGTACTCTCCGACGCTTAACGCTGTCCTGATATCTGCGTTCGGAGTTATTTCCCAGCATTCCATCAGCGAATCTATTTGAAGTATTGCTCCCTGACGCTTTATCCCGCCGAGCTTTTCCATCGGCATTTCGATAAGCTTTGTAAAAATGCGGTCTATCTCATCATAGTCATCAATGTATCCTTTTTGAGAAGAGGCTGTTATCTGTTCGATCGATCGTTTCATCGTTTTGTCCTCCTTTGCGTTATTGTTTGATCTGCTGTTCGTTGGTGAACCTTACCCCGTATGAACTTTTCGTGCATTACGGTCACGGCAATGAATGGTTATTGACCCCAAAGCGCCCGTCTTGGCTTCGGTCAAGTTTTTTGCTCAAATTTATTCTGTTTTCAAGGTTCTGTATGTATTATATACCCCTCAAAATATCTTTCGTAAAATTGACGCTAAAAAAGTCCCGAAATAACCTTTACGGAAATTTCGGGACTTGAAAGTATGTATTATTTTAATGCTTTTTTTGCATAGATCTTTGACGAATTCGTTCTTCTTCTTGCAGCTTTAGCTTTGCAAGCTTTTCTTTTTCAAGCATTGCCTGCTTTACTGCATTTCTGCGCATATCCTCAGCCTTTTCCTTTGATATAAAATAGAGGTTAAAATGCTCGTCTGCGCCGTACGGAAGCCTATCATCGTTTTCATCGGGATAGAATTTATAGAAATCATTGTCCGAAACAGATGCAAGAAAGCTGTCGAAAGCCTTTTTCACCGATTTAAAGGTTTCTTTGACAGTCATCGTTAAATAAACATCATCATTCGGTGAATCCTTGACCTTTGCGATATTGTCAACTGTGTAAAAATAAACTATGCAGACAAGACATACATCCTTTTGGCTCATCTTTTCGTAGCTGTTAGATTCTTCATCGAACTTATCCATGCCGATAATGTAAATGCCTGCACCGGTCGCCTGGTCGATATAAAGCGGAACGAACGCCATACTGTTTTTTTCTTTTAGGAGCGTATCGTAAAGCCGGATGCACTTTTCAATGTATTCATCGTCAAGCGAACCGAATGAACCTCCTTTTGGGGTCGCTTCAGTCATATTATCGTTATTGTAAACAGAGAAACGGTACATCATTTCAAATTCATCGTTGTAGCCGTCCTCCTTAAGGTGCTTGGAGGGGAGCTTTACGCTCTGGCTATGCTCGCTGTTCTTATTCGCGCGGTAGCCAAGGTTATAGAAAAAGTCGCACACGCATCCGATGAGAAATCGGCGTTCAAAGGCTTTTTCTGCTTGACCGACAGCTTCTTTTCCGCACAGATTTTGATATTTTTTCGGTATATTGTTTTTGCCGATAAGGTCTTTGAGTATGTAAACATATTCTTCCTCGGTCATAACCTCATTTCGTTCCATTGCAAGATATGCACTTTTGAGAAGAATGTATTTGTCACGCTTTTTCTGCTTCGAATATTCCATCACGGCTTCTCTGCTTCTTCCGATGACCTCCGCACGGCTGTCCTTTTTCTGTTTAAGATAGCTGTAAACGAAGCATTGGTCACGCTCCTTTTCATCGAACGATATGTAATCCTCCCAGAGCATATTGAAAAAATCATCTCTGCTTTTTATCATATCATTCACCCCTCTTTCTCGGCTTGCGCTTCATCATAGCGTAAAGTCTGTCTGTGTGATCGTCAAATTCGGCGTAAAGCTCATCATTCGTCATGGGCGAAAGTCCGTGTTCATAAAGAAAAACATCTACCATAAGAACAATATCATCAAAAAAACACTTGCGCTTATACTCGGAAAGCGCAAAAAAGAGCTTTCGGAAATCAAGATAATTTTTTATATATTTTTCGGGAGAAATAACGGTTTTCTTCCACTCCTCGTTTTTTTCTTTCTGCTTTTCTATAAGCTTAATTTCTTCTATCCATTCATCTTCATCTATGCACTCACATTTAATATCATCCGGCAAATCGCTTGAATCCAAATATTCATATTCATCTTCCGCATTTTTCATTGCCTCTAAATAATCTTCGTAAGTATTATAGCCCTCATAATATGCTATTTCCGACTCCCATTCATGAAGCCGCTGTCTATACTCATCTTTTGGAAAAGTACTTACAATGTGTTTTCCCGTAAGGATATAGTACGCCATATCGGCATTGCGGAAAAAGCCGCCTTCGTTGAACTTGCTGTAATATCTGCACTCGCCCTCTTGAAGATCATATTCGCTCGAAGTGAATTCGTAGCTGTGGAGAGTGTTCTCATCCATAAGAAAAAGGTTGTTTTTGTGTAGGGCAATATCGGTTATATCGGAGAAAAATCGGGGAGACCTTTCGGCGTATTTTTCGCCCTCGTTATACACCGCAATGCCTTGTATCGCACAATAAAGAAAGCATTTGCAAAGCCTTTTGTATGATCTGTTGGCTTCATACCTTGACAAATAGAACGAATTGCTGTTTGTGTATTCCATCGGTTTATCCGTAAGCTCTTTTATAAAAGCCTCAAGCTTTCGCTCGGATATTTCGCCCGATCTGTTAGTTATGAACGGGTAAAAGCTGTTATCTCTGCCCGTCATTCGATTTTTAAGCTTTTCAAGCTGGTCGTCAAGCATTCTCTTTCGTGCAAGTATAAATTCCTTTTTTTCAACCATTCCGATGTCCTCCCGTATAATATTTGCTATAAAGATTTTACTTCATTTTTTAGTGTATGTCAATAATTTTGCTAAAAAATCCGTAAAAATTACGAAAGATGCTTAGCGTGATATACTTATAAAAATCATAAGGATATATTAAAATGCTTCTCCGTTAAGAATTTAATGGACGGAGTCATCCAAGAAAAAACAAAAGGCTGCGAAATGCACAGCCTTTTTGCCGTTATCTGTTATTGCGTATTTTCTTTATGA
>CAMJES010000192.1 GCA_946404705.1 uncultured Ruminococcus sp.
ATTCCGAACAGTCCTGCCGTTCCTCCTGCGATAACAGCCGCAAACCGAAGAAATGTTACCGGCTGATTAAGAGAGGGAATAACGAAAGAAGATGTCACCGCGATCGCACAGACAAGCAGCAGGGGATTGGATATCACGCCTGCCGAAACGGCAGCGTCGCCTATAATAAGTCCGCCGACTATCGAAACTGCGCCGCCGACGCTCTTGGGCAGACGTACTCCGGCTTCGCGGATTATTTCGTAGAAAATCAGAACAATAAGCGCTTCTATCATAAGCGGCAAAGGTGCAAGCTCTTCCGCCTCGGAAAGTATGATAAGCATTGTATGATTAAAAAGCTCGGGATGAAACGTCACCACCGCAACATAGACCGCAGGCAGGAATACCGAAGCAATAAAGGCGATATACCGTACCCAGCGGATAAGCGTTGTAAAGTAAGGACGGAAGGTATAATCGTCAAGCGTTTGGAAATTCTCAATAAAGAGAGCAGGTAGGATCAACGAAAACGGAGTCCCTTCTATCATTACTCCTATCCTGCCCTCGAGAATTTTTGCGCAGAAAACATCCGGACGTTCCGTGACCGAAACACCCGAAAAAAGCGAAAGCTTGGTATTGTTTAAAAAAGGTTCAATGTAACCGCCCGACAGAACGGTTTCAAGCTTCATTCCTTTAAGCTGTTTTTTTACGTTTTCAACAAGCTTTTTCGGAACTCTGTCGGTCATATAGGAAACGATAACGTCAACGTTGCTCAGATCGGTGACGGGGAAAAGCTCAAATTTAAGCAGGGGCGATTTTATCCTTCTGCGGACAAGCGACATATTGGTTCTTACAGTTTCGGTAAAGCCCTCGTGCGAGCCGTAAATGTTTCCCTCGGATGAAGGTTCGTCAATGCCGCGCACGGCATACCCTTGAACGCCTAAGCCGAATGCTTTGTCCGAGCCGTCAACCAGAAGTATTGCAAAACCGCTCATAAGCCGCCGTATAAGGTCGCCGTAATCGGTAACGATACCTCGGTCGGTCGTAAGAAGCATACGCGTGTCAATATAGTCATAGACCTCTTTTGGGCTTACATCATCGGGAAGCTTGAGTTCCGTCAGCGGATTTAATATAAGGTTGGTTATGGTCGAAGTTGAAACCATTCCCTCCAAGCAGACTAAATTGCATTTTATACCCGAAATTAAAAAAGGATTTAGGAGCAGGTCGGAGCAGTTTTTTAAAATACATTTGATATTATCTATATTTTCATCAATATCACCGGAAAGATTAAAATCCTTAAAGCAGTTTGCATCAGGTTTCTTCATAAATTTTTCCTTTCAAAAGAATTTCTGAAAATAGCTTGCCCTGTTTTTTTCGGATAATACATAATATTGAAAAAACTGAACAATATATTAGGGCGGTCAAAAGAGTTAAAAAGGTGGGGAAGAAAATGACAGTTGTATTTATCAGAGCAGTGGTTTTATATCTGCTTATCATATTTTCAATGCGGTTAATGGGTAAGCATCAGATAGGGGAGCTTCAGCCGTCCGAGCTTGCCGTTACAATTCTGATTTCCAACATTGCAACGCTTCCTGTTGAGGATATGACGATGCCGCTTTTTACCGGTATAATACCTATTTTAACGCTTGCCTGCCTTGATGTTATTATGTCGTGGCTCGGGATAAAATCAAAACGGCTCAGAAACCTTACCTGCGGAAAGCCCGTTGTCATAATCAGCAACGGAATAATTGACAAGCAGAAGATGAATGATATACGCTTTACCTCCGACGACCTTATGGAGGCTCTTCACAGCAAGGATATCTTTGACATAAGCGAAGTCCAGTTTGCCGTTGTCGAAACAACGGGAGCGGTTTCCGTCTATCAGAAACAGCCGTTCAGAACTCCTGCAAACCGTGACCTTGACATAAGCGGAAGAAACATTGATCCGCCCGAAGTTGTTATTGATGACGGTAGAATAATTGATGACGCACTTCAAAGAACCGAAAAAAGCAGAGAATACCTTGAAAAGATACTGAAAAAAGAAAAAACCGTGCTTTCTGCGGTTTTTCTTATGACGCTTGACAGCGACGGGAATTATTCTTTGATAAGGAATGATATTCGGGGAGAAAAGAAGAAATGAAAAGGACAATAACAGCTTTTGTACTCCTGACAGCAATAGTTATATGGTCTGTTCTGGGCATTTTTATCGTACAAAAGGAAAACAGCAGCCTTGTTGACGTAATTAAACGTATCGAAAGCTGCTGCGAAAATGATGATATGCAGGAAGCGGAAGAACTTGCCGTAAAGCTTGAATCGCTCTGGAAAAAATATGAGAGAAAAATGTCGCTTATAGTTGCCGATGAAAAGCTGACGGAACTGAGTATGTCTATCTCAAAGGTAAGACCATACTGCCGTGACGCAAACGATGAGCTTTTGGCAGAGCTTGAAAACATAAAAAGGCAGCTCGAACTTGTGTATAAATCCGAGCTGCCGCTTTGGTATAATATTTTATGACTGTTTTCTTTTAAGGTCAACGCAGACAACGATCAGTTCGCCATTGCTGTTGTAAAAATGCGATGAAATGGTTTTACAGCTCTGACCGGTAGCTGCTGAGATATACCAACCCGAAATAAACGGATCTTCAATTTGTTCCTTTATCGCATAAAAGTAGTTTTTGATATCGTGATTAACTCCTATAAGCGCCGGAGTGTAACCCGAAAGAATTTCCGTATCCTTTTGAAGCACGGTCGGAGTAAGCTGGAAGCCCTTGCTGTCGATAAGGAACGCGCATTCGATCTCTTTATGCTCGGCAACATAAGCTTCAAGCTCGCTTGTGTATTTATCGGGAGAAATACCGGTAATGCGGTTAATAAGACCGAAAATAATGCGCTTATATGTTTCAAGCTTAACGTTTGCGACAGTCGGGTTTTTCTTCATGCTTACATTGAGGTGCTGCGCTGCTTCTTCAAGTTTCAGCCGTGCTTCGTTTGAATAAATGTAATCAAAACGTTCCGGCTTTGAAAAATAAAACCCTTGGAAATAGTCAACGCCCATAAGCATACAGGCAATGACCTCGTCAACGGTTTCAACGCCCTCTGCAACCGTCATTGCGCCTATCTGTTTTGCGGTGTTTATAATTGACTTGAAAACTTCCTGATTATATGTATTTGAAGAAATGTTTGAAACTATCGCCCTGTCAATTTTTATAATATCGGGATTTATCAGCATAATTCGGTTCTGCGTTTCAAGACCGTTGCTGACGTTGTCAAGTGCGATATGAAAACCGCGTGAACGGTAAAAATCAACAAACATCAAAAGATTATATGCGTCACGGACATTGGTTTCGTTAAGCTCGATAACAATATTTTCGGGTGAGATGTTGTTTTCCTCGGCGGTTTTAAGGATCTCGCCGTTTCCGGGAATGACATCGTTTAAAACGGAGGTTTCAAAGTTTATAAAAAGCGTTGAGGAATCATTTTCCTTCGGAAAAGCTTCCATCGCCTTTTCACGGCAAAGTCTGTCGAGCATAAGCGTTTCGCCGTGTTTTTTTGCGTAATCAAACATAAAATAAGGCGAAATTTGTTCATCGCCTATTTTTCCTCGTGAAAGAGCTTCAAGTCCGATTATTTTTTTAGTGTTAAAAGAATAGATCGGCTGAAAATCAACATAAATTGATCTGTTCTCTATTATTTCGTGTATTAATTCGTCATTGATATTCATATTATTTCTCCCTCAACGGGTTATTTTACGGCAGAAATTTTGCTGCATATACTGTCATATATTCTGTAAAGCTGCTGAACCCCGTTTTCAAGAAAAAAGTAATGTGCGATATAGAAAACGAGCAGAATGAGGCAGAGCAGTACGATCACAAGAAATGCAATGATCTGCGACTGGAAAAATATTATCAGGTTTATAAACATTACAAGTGCAAAAAGAACCGTAACTATCAGATGAACCAGACGCTCGTGCTGCATAAATTCAATTTTTACAAGCAGCTCCCTGCGCACGGCTTCAAAATCCGAAGAATCGTCTTCTAGAACTTCAAGAAGATATTTTATGTACTCGGAAAAATACTTTTTCATGTCTGTCCCTCCAATATTATTCCAATAAATTATAACATATTATTTTTAGAAATTCAATAGTTTTCATAAAATTAAAGTGAAATCTACTTGAATTTTACAGTATTATGTGTATAATATAAGTGTTATAAAGTTTTTGGATGATTAAGGAGATCGCTATGAATTATATTATACTTGCGCTGAAGGGTATTGCTATCGGTATCGCAAACGCCGTTCCGGGTGTAAGCGGCGGAACGATAGCCGTTATAACCAAGATATATGACAAGCTGCTTGCGGCAATCACGCCGAATATAAAGAAGCTTATAAAAAATCTGCCGTTTCTTATTCCTGTCGGATTAGGAATGGCGCTTGGAATTCTTATCGCAGCAAAGATACTCGGATTTCTATTTGAAGAGTACAATGTTCCGACACAGCTCTTTTTTGTCGGAGTTGTTATAGGCAGCGTACCAATGATATACAAGGAATGTACAAGCGAGAAAAAGCTTTCTGCAGTTTGTATCGCTCCGTTTGCCGCAGGATTGCTTGTAATGGCTGCAATGATGTTTCTTTCGCCTTCAGAGGGCGCAGGTTCGGGCAGCCTTGACCTTGTAAGCGGAATAATGCTTTTCGTTTCGGCAATTTTTTCCGCCGCAGCAATGATAATTCCCGGAATAAGCGGCGCGCTTATTATGAAAGTACTCGGCGCGTATGATATGATAATCGCGGCGGTCAACGATCTTGATTTCCCTGTGCTTCTGATTTTTGCTGCAGGAGCAGTTGTGGGAATCTTCGCCGCAGCAGGTATAATCACCTCGCTG
>CAMJES010000193.1 GCA_946404705.1 uncultured Ruminococcus sp.
TTGAAAAGCGTGGACGTAAACTTTCGTCCGCTTCGCGGTTTTAACGGCATACGTTTTTTGAATAATTCCGAATTCCGAATTCATAATTCCGAATTAAATAATTACGCATTATCACTCACTCCATCGCTGCTACAAGGCTGCGCAGTCTGATCTTTGCTGCGCCGAGGTTATTTATCTCGTCAATTTTCAGCTGTGTATAGAGCTTGCCGCCGCTTTCAAGTATTTCTCTAACCTCGTCCGTTGTGATCGCGTCAATTCCGCAGCCGAACGACACAAGCTGTACAAGCTGCATATCCTTCTGCGTTGTGACATACTGCGCTGCACGGTACATACGCGAATGATACGTCCACTGGTTGAGTACGTCAAGCTTTGGCGTATGTCCTTTTTTGAACACGCTGTCCTCGGTGACAACGGCAAGTCCGAGCGAGGTTATAAGCTTATGTATTCCGTGGTTTATCTCGGGGTCGAGGTGATATGGTCTGCCTGCGATGACGATTATCGGCATATTCTGCGCTCTTGCTTCTGCGATAATGCGCTCGCCCTCGGCTTCGATCTCGTTCATATACTGTTCGAGCGCGCGCATAGCCTTTGTATAGGCTTGGGCTGCCTGCTTTTTCGTTATGCCATAATCGGAAAGGCTCTCGGAAAGCACTTCTGCCGAATGTTTCGGAAGATTTATGTCGATATAGGGTGAGATAAAGTTCTTTTCGTTAAGCTCGGGGATATTCGCGCGGAGCAGCTCGGGATAATATGCGACAACGGGGCAGTTATAGTGGTTATCGCTCTCGCCATCGTCGACATTATAGCTTTCGCAGGGGTAGAAAATGAAGTCTGCGCCCTTTTCAAGCAGGCTGATGATATGTCCGTGCGCAAGCTTTGCGGGGTAGCACACCGTATCGGACGGGATAGTATTCTGACCCTTATAATATGTCTTTCGTGTGCTTTCCTCGGAGATAACGACCTCAAAGCCAAGCTCGGTGAAAAGCTTGCTCCAGAACGGCAGCTGCTCATAAAGTCCGAGCGCAAGCGGTATTCCGACCTTTGCTTTCGGCGTACCGTTCGGCTTTTCCTCCGCTTTTGAAAGCAGATGTCTGTACTTATATTCAAACAGGTCAAGCGGCTCGGTGGTGCGCTTTATTCCTGCACCCTTTTCGCAGCGGTTTCCGCTTATGAACTTGCGTCCGTCATTGAAGGTTATCATTGTAAGGCTGCATCGTGAACCGCAGCCGCCGCAGTTGAGCTGCTTTGACTGATATGTAAAGCTTTCAAGGGCTTCTGCCGATATAAGCTTTGTAGCTTCCTTATGATTTTCTTTTGCATACAAAGCTGCGCCGAATGCGCCCATAAGACCTGCGATAGCAGGACGTACAACATTCCGTCCGAGTTCCTTTTCAAACGCACGGAGAACGGCGTCATTGAGGAACGTACCGCCCTGAACAACGATGTTTTCGCCGAGTTCGTCTGCAGATTTTGCACGGATAACCTTATATATAGCATTTTTGATTATCGAAGAAGAAAGTCCTGCCGAGATATCCTCGACCGAAGCGCCGTCCTTCTGCGCCTGCTTTACCGAGCTGTTCATAAATACTGTGCAGCGTGAGCCGAGGTCAACGGGGTGTTCTGCGAAAAGTCCAAGCTGCGCAAAGTCGGCTATATCATATCCGAGCGCAAGCGCAAAGGTCTGTATAAACGAGCCGCAGCCCGAAGAACACGCCTCGTTGAGCATAATGCTGTCGATAGCGTGATTTTTTATCTTGAAGCACTTGATATCCTGACCGCCGATGTCGATGATAAAGTCAACGTCCGGCTTGAAGAAAGAAGCTGCCTTATAGTGCGCAACGGTTTCAACAATACCGAAGTCAACGCCGATTCCTGCCTTGATAAGATCCTCGCCGTAGCCCGTAACTGCCGAGGAAACTATATTTATTCTGTCGCCGATAAGCTTGTAAATTTCCTTGAGCCTATCGGAAATAACGTCAAGCGGTCTGCCCTTGTTTGAAGTGTAATGCTGATACAAAAGCTTGCCATCGGGGGTGATAAGCACCATTTTTGTCGTGGTCGAGCCTGCGTCTATGCCAAAGTAAGCGTCACCCTCGTAGGTATTGATATCCGCATATTCAAGGTCGCATTTTTTATGGCGCTCGGTGAACTCGTTATATTCTTCCTTTGAGGCAAAGAGCGGATCGCTCGTGATGATATCATCGGTCATCTTTGCGTTTTCAACGCGGCTTATAACTTCATCGAGCGAATACTCGTCCGAAACCTCGTTAGCGTGGAGCGCGCAGCCGTAAGCCATAAAGCAGGGCGCGTTCTCGGGGAAAACCGCATTTTCTTCCGAAAGCTTGAGCGTTTCGACAAAAGCCTTTCTAAGTCCCATCTGGAACGAGAGAGGGCCGCCGAGGAAAAGAACCTTGCCCTTTATCTGTCTGCCCTGCGCAAGACCCGAAACGGTCTGGTCAACGACAGCCTGGAATATCGAAGCCGCAACGTCCTCACGGCGCGCACCCTGATTGAGAAGCGGCTGAATATCGGATTTTGCGAAAACTCCGCATCGTGAAGCGATAGGATATACCTTTTCCGCATTCAGCGCAAGCTTATCCATTTCATCTGTCGTAATGCCGAGGAGCGTTGCCATCTGGTCGATGAATGCACCCGTGCCGCCTGCACAGGAGCCGTTCATTCTCTGCTCAACGCCGCCCGTAAGGAAGATTATCTTTGCGTCCTCGCCGCCAAGCTCGATAACGACATCTGCGTCGGGGTAGCTTTCCTTAACTGCGATAAAAGCGCCGAAAACCTCCTGCACGAAAGGAAGCTCGGAAGCGTTTGCAAGTCCGAGTCCTGCCGAGCCTGTTATCGAAAGCTTGAATTTATCTTCGGGATATTCCTTTGCAATAATTTCAAGCTGCGACTTTACGGTTTCCTTGACCTTAGAAAAATGCCTTTCATATTTTGAATAGATGATCTGCTTTTTTTCATCGAGAATTACCGTTTTAACGGTGGTTGAGCCGACATCGACTCCGAGTGCATAGACCTTGTTCATTATTCATTTCCTCTCGGATAAATTTGGGTTGAGCTTATAAAATTGAGATTATCCTGTCAGCGATCTCTTTCGGAGAACCGCTGCCGTCAACGGCGACCGCCGAGTTTTCCCTGTAGATCGGCGCTCTTCCGTCAAAGATAAGATTAAGCTCCTCTTTTGTATTGTTTGCAACAAGCGGACGGTTTTTGTCGCCCGATATGCGTTTATAGCAGCTTTCAAACGGAACGTCAATAAATACTACCGTTCCTGCCGAGTTTGCAATATCTGCATTGACCTTTCGCAGCATTGCTCCGCCGCCACAGGCGATAACTCCCGGCTTTGCGGAAAGCTCCCTCACAGCGTCCGTTTCGGCGTTGCGGAAATAATCCTCACCCTTTTCGGAAAACATCTGCGGAATGGACATTCCCTGCTTTTCGACAATATAGTTATCCATATCGACAAAGCCGCAGCCGAGCTTTTCGGCAAGCAGCTTTCCTATCGTAGATTTTCCGCAGCCCATAAAGCCGCAGAGAAAAACAGTTCTGCTGTTATTATTCATAATCATTTTCTCCCGTAATTATTCCCCGTCCGAGCCGTTTACGTTCTCGTCCGCATATTCGAGCAGTTTTGCGGAAAGTCCGTCCTCCATGCAGGTGTAAAAAACCGCAAAGAGCGTGTCCGCAAAGCCCAAAAGGAACATATTCTTGTTTGTTATCACCGAAAGCGCAGGAACGCTGCTTAAAATATACGACTTGAACCAGTCAGCCGTGAACGGCGGCAGCTTTTTGCCCTTGCGCACAAGATATTTCGTTTCAAGGAACGATTCCGTGATTATTTCGCGGTAATTCTCCGCGCCTTTTTCCAGAACTGCGGTGTAAAGCTTGTAAAGCTGATCGTCCGTCATGCAGTCCTCGCCGTTTTTGACATTTTTCAGCACGGGAATCCTCACCGCAAGGCTGAAAACCATAAGCGGCAGCACCTTGTTATATTCCTCGCTCTGCATCTGGCGGCAGGTGTAGTCGTCAATGCGCAGTCCGAGCGAGCGTATCCCGTCCGTTTCGGGGAAGTTGTTTATCATTATTTTCATAATGTCCCTTATATCGACATTATAAAACTCATTTTCAGCAAGCGAATAGATGTATTTGACGGTGTTGTAAAGGCAAACGCCGCTTTTGACGATATAATCCGCAAGTCCGTTTATCGCAGCGGCTTCATTGATAAAATTCATTCGCTTTCACCGTCCTTTTTTGTTCCGTAAGCCTCTTCACGGGTAAGGCGAGTCCAGTTGTATTCCTTGACCTCGGGCGCAGGCTTTTTCGGCTGTTCTTCCTCAAAATCGTCATTTATCCCTGCCATGAACGCATCGGCAAGACTGTCAAAGGTTTCGGGCTTGAACGGCTTTATTATACGAACGGACTTTGCATCCGCCTTTATTACATCGGAGCGCGGCTCTTCCTGCTTTGGCGGCGCTTTCTGAGGAGAAACAGACTCGGCAGCAGCGCTGTCCTCGGGATAGCGGAATTGTGTCTGCGGAGTCATCTTGCCCTTTTTGACCTCGGCGCAAAGCTTGTCGGAATAATCGAGGAATTCGTTAAGCTGTTCCGTAGTCGCTTCGCCTATCTTGATATTTTTCTTCATATCGGAAAGGTATCTGCTCCACTCGTGGAACTCCTTCTCATCCATAGCTTTTCCAACACGCTTGTAAAGCGCATTGTATATCTTCTGTCCGCGCTTTTCCAGCTCGGGCGGTATAGTTTCGGCTTTTTTCGGCGGTTCTTCGGGTTGAACGGCTGCTTTTGCATCTGCTTCTTCACGTTCGTTGGC
>CAMJES010000194.1 GCA_946404705.1 uncultured Ruminococcus sp.
AGCCTCAAGATCGTTTCTTTTCTTTGAAGCATTCAGAAATTCCCTGAAAAGCTCCTGTTTATTTTCAATTGCGGATATTCCGGGTACAGGATCTTCCATCAGCAGATCGGACATTATAGCAGCCATCCCACAGTATATTTCGTGCGACATATCCGTTCTGAGCCTGTCCATATGTTCTGAGCCTGTCCATATAATGTACTTTCTCAAAGCAATCAAGTCCAGAATATTCTGCCACTCCATTCTTAACACCGTTTTTTATCAGCCATTCTTCCATTTCTTCATTATCGGGTTCCCACATTCTCACAATGTGGATACGTCCCCAATCGTGAACACACTTAACAGCTTCAAACATCTCCTGAGAAGCATTATCCCAGTTTCTCATATGAAACGCTGCGCTTAAGGTAAATTCATCATATTTTGCAAGGAGTCGAATGGGCTTCTTATACATTTCCGACTGATTTGTGTCAAATAGTTCAAGTATGGCAAGACCAAGCTTTACTGCTTCTTTTTTCTCTCCTTCATACATCAGATCTATTGCAAAAATAGCAATATTCTGTGCGTTAAGCTCCGCTTCATTATCAATAAGATACTTCTGCATATTATCAATATGATGAAGCATAATTCCCTTGTCGGCAAATTCGTAAGCATAGCTGAAAGCTGATTTTTTATCACCGTCCGATGCTGCTTTTATGGCACTTATCAGATTTTCAAACTCTTTTTCCTCGTCACTTGGTTCAAGTCCGTGATAAAATGCAATTCCGTCAAGTGCTCCCGGAGCAAATTTCAGTCCGTTATCTTCCGTATGCTCATCGGGCAGTTCAAAATTGTCGGGAAGCATACCGTCCTCATTAAGGGAATTTGCTATCAATTCAAATATTGACATATATCTGTTCTCCTTGTAGGTTTTATTATCATGATAACATCACATAAAATCATTTTCAATAATATGATTATTCTTAACGTTCTTTCACTCCGTCGGGTCATTAACCACACCCGACATCAGCACAGAATTGTCTGTTCCCGTCACAGCAAACAGGAACGGACGGTCAATATTAAATCTGATCTTTCCAAGCGGTTCATTAGGAATGCAACCGCATGCAACAGCACATTCAGCCAAAGCAGCTGCTTCTATCCCCTTTTCAGTGATTTTCATTCTGACTGAATGTGTAAATTTGCTAACATACATTTCTTCATCGGAATTTATAAGTGCGGACAGGTCGCAAGTGCGGCTGTCAAAAATATCCGTAACACCCAACGAACAAAGTATTTTTACCATATCAAATTCATTGGAAATATCAAACTTCGGGACTCTTAACGTCACTTCAGCTTCCTTATGTGTGACGGATTCGGGATTCTGTATCATTTTCAGATAACTGCCGTCAAGCAGAACATCTTCAACCGTACAGCCTTTTTCGGGCAGTATAAACCATACATCATTCTGCCCTGCATATTTCTTGTATGCGGAAAAGTTCTTGCCGTAAAAGGCCTCTCCTGTTTCCGTACCGCGCATATATCGGCAATTGACCTTACCGTCCTTTGCATAGAATACGCCATCTTTCGTATCCTCTTCGTAAAACTCATTTTCCCAGCCTGCATTTATATATACAGTGCTAAAAATAGCAAGTGCGCTATCAATATCAAAGGGCGACTCGTTTTCTCTGTTCAGAAATCCTCCGGTCATTTCCTTTATCCAAGCATTCATTTTTTTCGCTGAATCTTTTGCTTTTACATCAACTCCGAATGATGCTGTATTAAATAAATTGCGGAGCCTTTCAAGCAGATCTTTAGAATAACTGAGTCTGTCATTTATCCAAACAGAAGCCCCCACACGACAAATATTGTTGAAACATTCATCGCCGATATAGTTGTTATTGTTGACTAAATTATGTAATTTGTCCGCCGTAGTGTCGTCCGCTTCAAGAAATTCGTATATCTGCTTTCTGCAGCTGCCCTTTGCGGTCTGTGCAAGGATATACGCACAAAGATACAGGCAAAAGGGCGAATATACACGATTTGTGTTATCACCCACAAGAAGGCTATTTTGAAGTTTATCCACCGCAGCCTGAAGAAAATCAGAATTAACATCATCATTTTCCAAATAGACATAAGCCGATGCTTCGGGTGCCGAAAATATTGTACGAGTCATATTATTTCCTCCTTAATACTTATCTATATTCCAATTATACCACAACCAATGTCCAAAAATCTTCCCATTCACAAAACCCACATAAAAAATCACTCAATTTATATGACCCCTTTATTTATCCACAACCACGCACTTTCCCCATTCGGGTATTGAATGAGTATTTGTTATCATCCATAAAACGGGGATATTCATTGCCGCTTCTTTTGGCGGAAAATCACCTTTTCCGTCTGTAAAGACAACGATACTTAGCGGTGGGTCATTCATCATTTTGTTTTTAACAAACTCGAATATGCAGTTAAAATCCGTTGCACCGCCGCCGACAGGTCTGATATTTTTCAAATCGTTGATACTGCTGAATCCTATAGGACGATATACTTTGGTATCAAAGAAAGCAAGCACGCCCTCAAGGGCATCACCAAACTGATACAACGCCGAGCATAATTCGGAATACACGACCGATAGTATTTCATCACCTACCGATATTGACGTATCTACCATAAAAAGGATATTCTTCGTCTTTTCGCCAAGTACATTAAAATCGGGAAGGAAGAAATCTCCGTCCATAGATCGCCTGTCGGGCGGAGTAAATGAATAACCGCACAAGTCCTCACGGACAAACACATTTAAAAGTCTTCGCCAGTCAAGCTTGCTTTTGCGGATATTTTTCCACCATCTTTCCCGTGTGCTGCCCTCGTCATAGGACTGATCCTCACTTCTGATGTCCCGAAGCGCTTTTATCTCCTTTTCGGAGGATTTATCCCAGCTTGTTTTCAAAGGACTATATTCAAAATAGTCCTTGTCCTCGGTATCCGTTCCGAAAGAGAAAAAATCATAATGCTCCTGCTCTTTCCTATGGTGTCCCTTGCTTTTTACGGATATTTCTCCTTCAAAAATTTCTCCCGTATCAAATGGGTCTTCCTTACCGGGGCTGAGAATGATAACACCATTTTCTCCCCTATCCTCTTTTTTATCCCACCAAGCGTCGGAATCTATAATATACCTTTTTCTTTCACGAGCAGGGTCGAAAGGGACCATTTTCATCGCTTCCTCGGGAGTGAGCGTGTTCCCCTCCTCTGACGGATAAAATGTCTTGCGGTAAATTGTTCCGATGTGTGAAAGCGACTCAAATTCCCAGCCGTAGGAATACAGAAAGGAATTTGCGATAATATCACAGGCAAGATGAAAGCGTTCGCCTTTGTAGTACATCGGACGGTCAATATGCCCCAGCAAAATATGCATTGCCTGATGCGCAAGGATAAAATCAAGCTCTTCATCCCTAAGACGCTGCAGCCAGTCGGGGTCAAAAAAGATACAATTCCCGTTTGCAGAAATGCGGAATATATCATCAACAGCAACATATACCGTATTTCGCAAAGTTTCAGCAAAAGCAGGCTGAATACCGATTATCCGTGAACGTGATTTCTGTATCATAAGCTTTAGCTTTTGTATTCGCTTGTCTGTCATTTCAGGCCGTCCTTTACTGCCGACTTGTACACCTCATTATCCCGAATAATATCTTTGATACCGGGAATAAGTAAATAATCGTGCAGCAGCTTTTTTCTGAAAGACCAGGGCAGTCTGCATGCATATTCAACAGAATTATCTATCTCCTTTTTTGAAATATGATCTCTTGCATATCTGACCATAGCCGCCCTGAGTGCAGTAAGCAGCTCCTCTGCTTTTGGGATATCCTTCATTTTTCCGCCGAATATGTCTTTCAGTTCGGGCATATTATCATACAGCTTTGCCCATGTTCTGAAATTAGATGCGGTATTGTATCCGATACAACCGACTATCATGGGATAAACATTTTCAATATTGTCCGAAACCTCATTAAGTATATTGCTTACCATTTCCCAAGAACGAGGAGTCGGAAAAGCAAGGTATGTCCCCGAAATATCCGATCTTGACAGTGCAGCGGTGTTATAGTCAATATATCCAACCACAAAAGGATGAATGTCATTTCGCACTGCCCAGTCATGCCATGAGATATGGTCTGCCTTTATGTCAAAATGGCAAAGTCTGTTTGCAAGAGCTTTGGGCATATTATAGGCAACCGAATGATCCGTGACTCTGTTTCCTGCTGCAATTACGATGCAGTTGTCGGGCAGCTTGTGTTCGCCCACAGTTCTGTCAAGAGTTATCTGATATGCGGCAGACTGTACCGACGGAGGAGCTGCCGAGATCTCATCAAGGAACAAAATATTTACCACATCTTCGGAATTGTCCATCTGAAATATCTTTGGCTTTAACCATACAGCAAGCGTTTTGTCCTCGTTTGCAGTTGGGATACCTCTTAGATCAACGGGGTTAAACAAAAGCAGCCTGACATCTGTTACAACAACCCGTTTGTATGTACGTTCCGCAATTTCCTTTGCAATTTCCCTGACTCCCTGGGATTTTCCCACACCCGGAGGCCCCCACAGCATCACCGAAGGGAATTTCACAAAGGGAGTATTATGTTCAATAAGCGAAACGTATGCCTCCGACAGCATTTTTATCATTTCATCAACGGTCACATAGCTAAGACCTGTTTCTTCGTTTATCACTTTTTATCACCTCAATGTCTGCATGGAAATTTTTTTGTTTCTGCGATCATTTCTGCAATAAACGCTTCAAATCTTTCACGGCTCATAATTTCACGTAGATCGGAAGAGCGTCGTGTAGGGAAAGAGTGTAGATCTCGGTGGT
>CAMJES010000195.1 GCA_946404705.1 uncultured Ruminococcus sp.
ATATCATAGCCGGTGACTGGAGTTCAGACGTGTGCTCTTCCGATCTCGCTCACTTGCGGCGATATTTCCAACGGCTACGACCTTTGGATTTTCCCCGAGGTAAAGGTCGGCGCCGATACTGTCGAAACTGACTGGGAAAAGGCAAAGAAAAGGCTTGCAAACGGCGAAGCGGTGCTTTTTATGCCCGACAAGCTGCCCGAAAGCAAGTCGATAGAGGGAACATACTGCACCGATTTCTGGAATTATCATATGTTCAATCTTATTTCGGTATCAATGAAAAAGCCAAGCCCTGTCGGAACGCTCGGTCTTCTTATAGATAACAAAAATGCAATGCTCGGCGGCTTCCCGAGCGAGATTTACTCAACGGCGCAATGGTATGACGTTGTAGAGGGTTCGCGGACGGCAATTCTTGACGGACTTCCGATAGAGCCTGCGGTAAGGACTATCGACACGAACGACCGCAATCACTCGCTCGGCACGATATTTGAGGTAAACGCAGGCGGCGGAAAGCTGCTTGTCTGCACGGCTCGTCTTGACAAGAAAACGGACAGCGTTCCCTGCCGTCAGCTTTTGCGCAGCCTTTCGGACTATGTCAAATCGGACTGCTTTGCGCCGAAAGACAGCGTAACGCTTGCTGAGCTGGATAAAATTTTTATTGAATAGAACTAAGGAAATTTTATGGCATACGAAAAAAATATGACCGAGGGCAGCGAGCTTTCGCATATCCTTCGGTTTACACTTCCGCTGCTTTTGGGCAACCTTTTTCAGCAGCTTTACAATATTGTAGATTTGGTCATTGTCGGACGTTATCTCGGCTATGACGCGTTGGCTTCAGTCGGCGCGACGGGTTCGCTCACGTTTTTGTTCTACACGCTTTGCATCGGTCTTTCGGTCGGCTCGGGAATACTCATTGCGCAATGCTTCGGCGCGCACCGAGAGGACGATGTAAAGAGGTACATAGTCAACTCCGCTTATGCGGCGGCAATATTCGGGGCGGTCATCAGCGTTATCGCGTTCCTGCTCTCGGGACCTCTGCTTCGGCTTATGAACACGCCCGATGAGATATATTCGGCTGCGCACGGCTATATGCAGATAGCCTGCCTCGGAACGGTCGCGGTTTCGCTTTACAACTGGATAAACGCCGTAATGCGCTCGCTCGGCGACAGCAGAACGCCGCTGATATTTCTTATAGTTGCGAGTGTTATCAATGTTTCGCTTGACCTGCTGTTTGTTATCGTGTTCAAAATGGGAGTAAACGGAGCCGCGCTTGCCACAGTCATTGCGCAGGCGGCCGCGGCTGTCGGCTGTATTGCTTTTGCATTTATAAAGGTGAAATATTTCCGTCTGTCGGCGGATGAGCTGAAATTCCACAGAAACCATTTTGTAAAGTGCATAAGGACGGGTGTTCCGATAGCTTTGCAGAATTCGATGATATCTGTGTCAATGATATTCCTGCAGAGGGTCGCAAACGGCTTCGGCTCTGTCGTTATGGCGGCTTACACAGCTACAATGCGCGTCGAGCAGCTCGTTCAGCAGCCGTTTTCTTCGCTCAATGCGGCGCTGTCAACGTTTGCAGGGCAGAATATGGGCGCAGGCTATGTTGACAGAACGGTGCGCGGTTATCATAAAACCGTAAAGGTAATGATAATTTTTGCGCTTGCGATGCTTGCGCTGTTCTTGATTTTCAGCAGAAATATTGTTGGTATTTTTGTCACCGAAGAGGCCGTTATTGACATCGGCTCAAAGGCGCTTAAGCTTTCGGCGTTCTTCTATATTCCGCTTGGACTTATCCATACGACAAGGGGGCTGCTCAATGGCGCAGGCGATGTGACATACGCAATGATAAATGGCTTTGTCGAGGTCATCGGCAGGATAGGCTTTGCGCTTATACTTTTGCAGATACCTGCTGTCGGCGTCTGGGCAGTATGGGGAACGACCTGCCTTACATGGCTGCTCACGGCCGCAATGAGCGTTGCACGTTACCACTTCGGCAAGTGGAGAAACAAAGTTAATGCGTAATTATCGCAGCTCTAACATTTGTCGTTAAAACCGCGAAGCGGACAAAAAGTTTCGCTAATTCTGTAAGAATTTAGCCTTATTCAAAGGCTTGCGAGGGGTCAAGGGGGCGAGCAACCCCATTGTCGCGCTCCGCAGAGCGCGAAACTCCCTAAACCATAGCGTTAGGCACAGCAGCGTTAAAACGAAAAACTAAAGGTTACAAAAGCGCAATTCAATCAAAAGCTAAAACGGGAAATGAACATCAAAACTCGTTGAACCTTATACTAATTCCAAACCAACCGTAAGACTAAATACTCGGATATAATAATCCAATTCTGCGTCAGACTCCCTTGACAGGCGGCAGCCTGCCTGCGGTCGTCTTCCTTGACTTGGATTATTCTATCTGTCGTCTTTGTCTATAGAACGGTTTGGAATTAGTATTAAATTTGAATTGCGCTTCATTCTTTTTTCTTAAAGTAAACTATCCTCTAATGGCAAATATACGAACAAAGTGAGTGTATTTGCCTTTATACGCAGTATGAACAGCTATGCACGGGAAAACTTCAATTGTCGGTTTCCAAGTGCATAGCTGTTTATACGATGTTGGGTCAAAACGCTCGGCACTTCGCTTCTCGCGTTTTATACTAAACACCATTTAAAATATGGAAAAAATCAAGCCGACAATCTCGAATATATAGGATTTCGGCGCAGATTTTTTCCTGTTTTTTATTGGTGTTTAGTATTATCCCCGAGGAGAGTTTACTTTGTTAGGATAGAATTAAGCGCAATTCACAAATCGGTTTAGCAAGTTTTTGTCAGATAAAACTTGTTCTGCTTTCCGATTTTTGATGTGAATTGCGCTTTTTTAGATATACTTTTTGGTGCTGTTGCAGCTGTGCGTTTCGCTATGGTTAGGGGAGTTTCGCTTCTGCGGAAGCGACAAGGGGCTGCTCGCCCCCTTGACCCCTCGCCACCCTTTAAACAAAGCGAAATTCTTTCAGAATTAACGTAAACTTTCGTCCGCTTCGCGGTTTTAACAGCAATTCCGAATTCCTAATTCCGCATTCCGAATTATCAGTTGATCGCTGCAGTAAGGAGTTCTTCCGCTGCTGTGGGGTTCTCGCAGAAGAGGAAGTATGCATAATCGCCCTTTGTACCTACGATCGAGTTTGCTGCTCTTTCAACATCGTTGGGATAGAATGCGTCTGTATCCTGCGCCTTTTTCTGTCTTGCTTCGAGGTCTGCCTTTGCAGCATCCGTATCTGCGGCCTTGATGATGATTATCTCACACATCTGTGCGCTCATCGGACATTGCATTACGATAAGCTGTTCATAGTTTGCGTTGTTCTTATCGAGGAGGAAGTAGTCAGAGATAACTTCTTCATCCGTGACCTCTGCGAGCATCGGCCACTCGGAAAAGTCGCCCATTGCGGAAACAACGAGATCCTGAAGCGGATTTACGTTTTCCTCATCAAACATCGGCATCATAACTTCTGCTTCGGAGTCGTCCTCTGCATCGGTTCCTTCTTCGGCTGATGTTTCTTCGGAAACGGTTGTATTTTCGGAAGCTTCGGTGGTTTCCTCTGTTGCTTCGGTCGTTGTTTCAACGGTTGTTTCTGCTGTTGTAACGGTTTCCTCGGTCTTACTTGAGCAGCCTGCGAGGAGAAGTCCAGTCATTGCAACAGCTGCAATTGCGGCTAAAATCTTTTTCATAAGTAAACATCCTTTCATTTTGGTGGGAAACATATCACTTTTTCCCTTATAAAGTGTTCATCTCGCATCAAAGCGTAGCTATATTATAGCATATACAACAATAAAATCAAGATGTTTTTGTGATTTTTAACCGAACTGTAATTAATTTACCGTTATTTAACTTTCTTTAAGAAAAATTCGGGCAATGGCGGTTTATTTTACTAAAATATATGCAAAATATGCCGCATAGCTTGCGAGCATTACTGCGCCGCCCCAGCGTTTAAGCGTTTTCTCTTTGTTTGAAACAAGTATGAACAGCAGAACGAGTGCTGCGAGGGCAACTGCTGCGTCAAATGTGAAGTTCATTGCAAAAGGAACGTTTGTGATGAGCGCTGTTATGCCGAGAATAAAGAGGATATTAAAGATATTGCTGCCGACGATGTTTCCGATAGCGATGTCGGAATTGCCCTTTTTTGCTGCGACAGCCGATGTGACAAGCTCGGGCAGGGAAGTGCCGAATGCAACGATAGTCAGACCGATAAGGCGTTCGCTCATACCGAATTTTGCGGCGATGAAGCTTGCGCTGTCAACGGTGAGATTACTTCCGATAACGATCATTGCGCCGCCGATGAGAATAAGCAGGATAAGCAGCCAGATCGGCTTAGGTTTTGTGTTTGCATCACCCTCTTCGGGCATTTCAACAAGGTCGGTTTTTCCGCTTTTGGCTGATTTGAAGAGGTACACGAAGAAAAGGGCAAGGAAAACGCAGAGGATAATTCCGTCAACAAAGTTTATCGAGCCGCCGATAATAGCAAGCACGGCAAGCAGAACCGTTGAGAACATTACGAACGGAAGCTCGTATTTATAGGTCGATGCCTGCATTTTTATCGGCTTTATCACAGCGGTAAGTCCGAGAATTAGCAGCACGTTCATAATGTTGCTGCCGAGGACATTTCCGACAGCGAGAGATGCCGAACCTTTGATTGCCGAGGTGATGCTTACGGCTGCTTCGGGGGCGCTTGTACCGAGAGCAACGATCGTAAGGCCGATGATGATCTGCGGAATGCCGAATTTGTCTGAGATCGGAAGAGCGTCGTGTAGGGAAAGAGTGTAGATCTCGGTGG
>CAMJES010000196.1 GCA_946404705.1 uncultured Ruminococcus sp.
CCACCGAGATCTACACTCTTTCCCTACACGACGCTCTTCCGATCTGGTCAACAACACCAAGGGTCACGAAGCAGGCGACAGAATGCTCCGATTTGTCGCAGACAAGATCGCGGAGAAATTCGGAACGGAGCATACCTACCGCATAGGCGGCGATGAATTTGCAGCTTTTGCTTTTGACAGAGATGATGATATAAGCGCCGTAATTGACAGTATCACATCCGAAAGTGAAAACGCAGGATACAATGTTTCCGTAGGTTATGCTGTCCGTGAATGTGGAGATGATATGGACGGGCTGATAAAGGCAGCGGAAGCGGAAATGTTTGCCGCAAAAAAGGAGTTTTACGAAAGGACAGGCTACCGCAGAAGGTCGGGATTTAAGGATAGTTTTGTTCAGACAGTATAGGATAAGATTTATAGATAAAGGCAGGCTTCGTTTAAAATGGAGCTTGCTTTTTGTTGCGATAAATGTTCCCGTGCAGGGAACGGGAGAAAAGAGGTACTGATATGGAACAGATAAAAGAAGAAAGCAGTTATTTCGGTACGGAAAGAATAAGCCGTATACTGTTTAAAATGGCGCCGCCAGTAATGCTTGCGCAGCTTATACAGGCTTTGTATAATATTATAGACAGCGTTTTTGTAGGAAAATATTCCGAAACGGGTCTTACAGCGCTGTCTATAATCTATCCTATTCAGTTGCTTATGATAGCGCTGGCGGTAGGAACAGGCGTTGGTATAAATACAATAATGGCTTCAAAGTTAGGCTTGGGGCAGGGGGATAAGGCGGATGAATATGCAGGCATCGGAACGCCGCTTGCTGCGGTGCTTTGGGTGCTGTTTGCTGTTGTATGCTATGCGATAATGCCATTTTACGCTGCAACGCAGACAAGCTCTCCCGAGGTCATCTCCGATGTGGTTTCATACGGCAGGATAGTCTGCGTGTTCAGCTTCGGACTGTTTTTTGAAAGCGTATTGACGAAAATTCTTCAGGCAAGGGGAGATATGAAAACACCGATGACAGCACAGATAATCGGTGCGGTAATAAACATTATCCTCGATCCACTGCTTATTTTCGGTTTGTTCGGACTGCCGAAAATGGGAATAGCAGGAGCGGCTGCCGCAACCGTTGCAGGGCAGGTTTCAGCAGCGCTTATCGTTATGAAAAAAGGGTTTCGCAAGCCGCCTGCTATGAGAAAATTTCCTCGATATACAGCAAATATATTCCGACTCGGTTTGCCGAATATCCTTATGCAGTCTGCATACACGTTTTATATTTTCGGATTGAACGTTATCCTTGCTTCATTTTCGGACGCTGCTGTAACAGTTCTCGGACTTTACTATAAATGGCAGACATTCTTTTTCATCCCACTCGGTGCAATGCAGACCTGCATAGTTCCTGTGATAAGCTACAACTATGCGGCAAGAAACAAAGAACGATGCAGAAAAACGCTTAATACTTCAATACTTTTCGGAATGGTGTTGATGTTCATCGGAACGCTTTGCTTTCTGATAATTCCCGAACCCATGCTTAGTTTTTTCTCCAAAGACGAGCAGGTCATAGCTATCGGGATAAATGCATTCCGCATCATAGGTATCAGCTTTATTCCGCTTGTAACTTCGCTTACATATCCCGTGCTTTTTCAGGCTGTCGGCGCAAGCTTCAAAAGTTCGTTGTTGACGATCATACGCACAGTTTTCCTTTTCGTGCCGCTCGGATATCTCTTTTCACGTTTCGGACTGGAGTATTTCTGGATTACCTATCCTATAACGGAAGTGATAACGACAACGGTCGGATTTTTCATGTGCAGAAGCTTTTTTAAACATCCTTATCTTACGGAAAATGGAAATCAGTAATTGGAAATGGTTATAAAAAGTTAAAATTCAAGGCAGACTTCGTGTTATTGAAGTCTGCCTTTTTCATTAAAGTACATAAAGAATGTCTGTGCTGATTGGCTGTTACAAAGGTGATGAAACAGTCATTTTCTTAACAGTATCAATCAGCCGCTTCACATCCTCGGGCGGATCTTTCGCATACAAAATGCCGTGGTTTGTGGGCATTGATAAAAACATTATCGTTTTATTGTAGAAAGTGCAGAATCCTGACTAAAATAATTGCTTTGTACTCCGAATGGGTGTATAATATATTAAACAATGTACACATAACGACTGACGATTTTGCGGTATTGTCACAGCTGAAAAAGCGTTAGCGGCCGATATGCGGCGTTACATTGAAAGGAAGATGATCAATGCAGTATACAGCTCATATAAGAAAGTCTGACAATGAGGAGCAAACGGTTATTTCTCATCTTTGCAAAACAGCAGAATTTGCAGAGAATTATGCTGCGGCAGTCGGTATCGGAGATCTCTTAAAGCTTGCGGCTCTTATGCACGATATGGGGAAATTCACGGAAAAGTTCAATGAATATATTCACGGACAAGGGAACCATTACCGCGGAGAGATCGACCACAGCTTTGCAGGGGCAAAGTTTATTTTTGAATATGCCGCAGAGATAAATGAACCTATGGCGTATGAAACTGCGGCATTTATCGGGCGGATCATCATTTCGCATCATGGACTGCACGACTGGCTGGATGAAAACGGCGAGGACTGCTTTGCAAAGCGTATTGAAAAAAGCGATGGGTACAAGGAAGCTTTTGCCGCTTTTTCCGAAGCTTTCGGAGATAAAACAGACGAGCTTTTTAAGGCGGCAATGGAAGAATATGCTTTAGTTCGGGCGAAGATACATAAGATAAGCAAGGGGAAAAAGGACTTTGCGTTTTACCTCGGGATGTTCGAGCGGCTTGCGGAGTCTATGCTTATTGACGCAGACAGAACGGATACGGCGGACTTTATGTCGGACAGCGTTACGGAACAAAGCTTTGAAACAAAAAGGGTTTGGGAAGAAATTCAGGAGAGGCTGTCGGAAAAACTTGCTGGATTTTCCGGAAGGAGCGACAGGATATCTCTTCGCAGAGCGGATATTTCCGAAAGATGCGCAGCTTTTGCCGATCACAAGGCAGGAGTATGCCGTTTGATAGTTCCGACCGGCGGCGGAAAGACGTTGTCGTCCTTGAGATATGCTGTAAGCTGCTGTCGGGAGTACGGTATGGAGAGGATCTTCTACATTGCGCCGTTTATGTCGATACTTGAGCAGAACAGCGATATTATCCGCAGTATATGCACAGATGAATTCTTCCTTGAACATCATTCCAACGTTCTGCAGGAAACGGACTCGGAAGAGGAGCTTGCGGAATATGAGCTTCGTGCGGAAAAGTGGGATAAGCCGGTCATTGCGACCACGATGGTACAGTTCCTTAACGCGCTGTTCCTCGGGAAAAGCACGGCGGTTCGGCGTATGCACAGGCTTTGCAATTCGGTAATTATAATTGACGAGGTGCAGTCTGTGCCTGTAAAATGCATAAATATGTTCAATATGGCGGTGAACTTTCTTGCAAAGATATGCGGCAGTACGGTGGTGTTATGTTCGGCTACGCAGCCTGTGTTCGACCGCACGGAGTTCCCTGTTATTTTCGATGAAAGAAAGGATATCACCGGCAGCTTTGACGAGGATTTTGATATCTTCCGCAGGACGAAGCTTATCCCTGCTTTGACCGTCAGCGGATACAGCTTTGAGGAAGCGGCTGATTTCTGCTATGAAAAATATCTTTGCAGCGGCAGTCTGCTTGCGGTAATGAACACCAAAAGAGCCGCCGCGGAAGTATTCCGTCTTATAAAGCAAAAAAACGAAAATGCCGATGAAGAAAGCAAGGCGTTTTTGTTTCATCTCAGCACAAATATGTGTCCCGAACACAGGAAGAAAATGATCTCCGAAGCAGTCGGTCGGCTCGGCAGGAAAGAAAAAGTTATATGCGTGACCACGCAGCTTATTGAAGCAGGAGTTGACATTTCCTTCGGGTGTGTTGTGCGTTCAATGGCAGGTATGGACAACGCTGCGCAGGCGGCAGGAAGATGCAACCGAAACGGTGAAGCTGACGGCGTTTCACCCGTATACATAATAAACGTCAGAGATGAACGGCTTTCGGGTCTGCAGGAGATAACAGCTGCGCAGAGCGCTTCAAGGCTTGTTATCGACAGCGGAAAATTTGAAGATATGCTTCTTCCCGAAGCGATGGAAGCGTATTTCGGGAAGCTTTATCACGAGCGCGAAAATGAAATGAACTTTGCGGTTCGGGATAAAAACGAGAACTTGGTCGAGCTGCTTTCGCTCAATTCAAACAGATTTGCGTTAAAAAAGAAGAATTCGCTGAAATACTCTGCGCAGGCGTTCAAGTCCGCAGGAGATATTTTTGAAGTCATTGACAGCGAAACCATAGGCATTATCGTTCCATACTGCAAGGATGCGCAAGACCTTATCGACCGTCTTGACTGTGAAATATACAGCCCGAATGAGGCCGCGAAGCTTATGAGAAAAGCGCAGAGATATACCGTCGGAGTTTATGAGCAAATGAAAAATCGGCTGTTTGAAGCCGGAGCAGTCCGACCTCTCAAAAGCGGCGCGCTGGCTCTTGAAAAGAGGTTTTATGATGCCGATATCGGCATAACGCTTGACGGTGCGCCGCCCGAAGAATTGATTTTTTAGCATAAAAAAAGCCGTGCGGAGCGAGCTGCACGGCAAAAAACTAAAAACAAAAAATATAATAATACAATTGTATTATTTTAAATCCACGCTGATTCATTTGAATAAGCGATAAGTTCAGTATAGCATATTTAAACATTTTTTTGGTGAATTAGATCGGAAGAGCACACGTCTGAACTCCAGTCACCGGCTATGA
>CAMJES010000197.1 GCA_946404705.1 uncultured Ruminococcus sp.
ATATCATAGCCGGTGACTGGAGTTCAGACGTGTGCTCTTCCGATCTCTAAAAGTTATCAGCCCGGTAACGAGTATCTATCGTTACCGGGCTGATAACTTTTAGTGTTTCGTAAAGTAATCTGCGAACCGCCCAAGGGGCATCCCCTTTTGACACGAACTTCTGTTGGGGAAAGTTAAAATAAGAATATTATATTAACAAATTCGACATAATATGATAAAATATTTACAATATAATAATGCGAAATTCAAACAGGGGGGATTTTATGAAATACAAAATTCTTATCAACGGAGGAAATTCGGCACTATTAAGAGATTTTTTTGTAAATACCACTAATTTTAAATGCATGAGTACTTCGGGTTACTGGGTAGATCTGAGCGCACATTATGAGATGTTTCAGCCCGATGTGTATGTGTGCATTTAGGAATATGCCGACCCTCAGCAGTTATCACAGATAAAACGGCTTAAAACTAACCCGATTTTTTGTAAAGTCCCTGTTGTCATGATCACAGATGAGGACTGCTTTGAATATTTTTCAAATGAAAATAAATATAATAATAATGTTATAGATGTTATCCTGTCAAGGCCTATAACCATTTCTGCGATATGTGATATAGAACGGTTTGGAATTAGTATAAGAGAAGCGAAAGTAGGAAACCGTATCATAACTGCTATGATACAGTTCCCGAAATTATTCGGGTTTCTTCTTTTCACCCGAAAATATAAAATAACTGGTAAGCCCTTCTCCGTATGTCACATTATCATAAGGGATATCGGTTATCTCCATAGAATTGCTGTGGTCAAGCTCAACTATCTCACAGTTAAAAGCTTCACACAGTCGCACAAATGCGCCAAGGCAGCGATATGAATCAACATTCGCGTCGGTCATTTGGTTTATGGAATCAATATCTCCCGAGAGAACGGCATTTCGGGTTTCCATATCGTGCTTATCGGTTTCATTCGGCTCAAGATAATGCGAAAAATCCACGGAAAAAACAAACAGGCATTTTTTCTCCTGCGAGATCTCCATAAGAAGCTTTGATATATCCTCCGAAATATTTTTGTCTGCAAAGCTGCCCACAAGCAGGCAGGCTGTATCTGCTTCGGGGAAATAATACTTCACAAAAGGAATAACAGCCGAAGCGGAATGATCGTATTGGACGGTTTTACTGTTTTCCTCTGCTCCAAGTTCAGAAATAAAGCGTTCGGTAATACTTTTGTCAGTTGAAAGCTTCCCGAAAGGTGTTGACCAGTCGAGCGAAGAAGTTATCACAGGGGCTTTTGCGGAATAATGCAGAGTTGATACGATAACCACCGTTTCGGTTTCGGAACGGGTCATTGCGGCGGTTTTGAAAAAGCTCGCCGCCATATGCCCTGCTGTCAGATGGTGAGGAAATGTTCCGCAGAGTATCTCACCCTCGGTTTCATACTGCTGCGCTCTTGAAACATACAGGTCGAAATCTCGCGCGTTATAGTAATTGCAGCCGAGTGTTTCCTCTCTGACGTTTTCCTGCTCTGTCTGCTCCTCGTTTGTTTCGTATAACGTTGTGTAGTGTCGCGGAAAAATCCCAACAAACACTTGCTGCCGTATGTATATACATCCTGAACTCCCGTCAGCTTGTAGTTTACATAAAGACTGACAGGTCGCCAGTCGGCAGAATAATATTCATTCGTTGAAACGTCATTAAAAAGCAGTTCAGCAGACGCAAAGCCGGATTTATCGGTAACAAGCTCACTCGGTTCAGCTGATCTCATTTGATAGCCGCTTATCTCAAATGTAAGTTCGTCGGCAGGAGTGCCATCATAAAAGCTCGCCTGTATGGAGGTGGGAACAGGCACACTCTGGGGAGATTCCCAGCAGAGGGGCAGGGTAATATCATAAACATAGTTGGGCTTTTCATAATCCTTTACAATAATACTCTTGCTGACAAGCTCGGTATCGCCGCTGTAAAGAGAAAGGTCTACCCACCAGTATTCCTTGGACATTTTATAGTCTATCTGTGCTGTAAAGGTGCCGTTTCCGTTGAGCGTTACCGGAACATCCTCAAACATTGTACCGTCATAGTTATTGGTGCGGATATAAAGGTTTTCCGGTATGGGAACGTCAGCAGCGCGTGGACGAACAATGCCCCATACGTTGACTTTATCTGTGGTGAGATATGCTTCTCTGTCCGTATAGATATAGGTATAATACATATCCTGCGGATTTTTTTCCGACTTTTGACTGTAATCGTAAATATCAATAAAAACGTTGTCGTTATATATAATCTTCAGCAGTCCTGTACCGCCCGAGGAGGTGTTATGGGATAAGAGCGCAAGACCGTCTTTGTCGGCTTTTGCCGAAAATGTGCCGTCGGATGTGTAAAGCTCCACGGCAGCCCCCTCGGCAGGTTTGCCCGTAACAGTATCGTTTATGAAAAACTGCGAATCTCCGCCAAGCTCAGCCGAATAGACAGAAACAGGATTTATCTGAATGTGCCGCTGGAGGGAATATTCCACACCGTCTGCTTCTGTTGAAACCTCTGCAAGATAATAGCCGTTTTTCATATCATCGGGCAGCAGCAGGAAGGCAGGCCCCCAGTCGTTTTTGCCTTCCAGAATGTTAGTAACGGAGGAATATGTTTCGGTAAGACCCTCTGTGGAAAATACATAGTCGCTTTCGTGCTTTCCGCTGTCGGTATAGTCCTTGAGAGCGTTGTAATAATCCTCCGCAGTCTTGTAGCTGTAAAGCTTTAAACTGTATTTTGATTCAGGAGTTTTAAGCGCGTCCGAAGCGAAAAGCTCGATAACAGCAAGGTCGCCCTCAATAAAGGTTTCCGACATACCCGAATCGTAAAGATACTTTCCGCCGCCGTATTTTTCTGTTCTGAATCTGAACGAATAGTCTTCGCTGAGAGCAGCTCCGTCCGCAGTAGTGAATTCCTTTTTCAGCGTTACGGTGTAATACGCTGCAGGTTCAAGAAAATTGTCGGGAACGAAATACAGAGTATTTCTGTACGCGGAAAATTTTCCCTTGACGGGCGGAACTATCTCAAAATAGTCTTCTGCATTTTCTGTGCTTACTCTTGAAGTGAGAGTGATCTCTATGCCCGTATCGACTCCGGCATATTCAATTCCGTCGGCAGGGTATGTCGATGTAACTTTAACTTCGCCCTCGGTCTGGAATGCCCATTTGTATTCGGCCTGTCCCTCGCTGTTATTAAGTGTTAGCACCGCCATACTGTTTTCGGGAAAGCTGTCGGCTGCTTTCAGCTTGTAGACGCATGATTCGGCTTTTTCAAGAGAAAAATCGCTGCCGCTTGAAAGGGAAAGCAGGCTCTTTAATGATTCGGCAGGAATATCCTGTGAGGAAGTGATAGTGAATGAAGAGTCTGTGTTGATAAGCAGTCCGGTCATGCTGTCCGCCGTAACGGAAGTGATTATCCGATCCTCTTTTGTTTCATTTAAAAATGTTTTTTTGTTTGATGAAGAATCGGTATCCGTCATAACCGTTTCTGTGATAAGGCTTTCGGAAACTGTGGTGTCTTCATTTGTTTTGTTATTGTCTGCGCAGCCGCCTAAGACTCCTGCTGTCATTAGCATAGCTGTAAATGCTGCAAGCAGGCGGCGACTTTTTCTTTTTTATATCCGTTCATTGCAATACCCCCTTGAAATTATGTCGCTGTATGATTATAATACTAATTCCAAACCAACCGTAAGACTAAATACTCGGATATAATAATCCAATTCTGCGTCAGGCTCCCTTGACAGGCGGCAGCCTGCCTGCGGTCGCCCTCCAAGGTAAACAAGTTTACCTACTTGGATTATTCTATCTGTCGGCTTTGTCTATAGAACGGTTTGGAATTAGTATAAAAACTGCAATCAAAACGTTCAGTCGGGAAAAAGCACTTGCAGTTTTGATGATATAATGATATAATTGTATATTAAGGAAATGCTGATTAATATATTTCTGCCGTTTTTCAAAATTTACTCAAAGACGGTAACTCGTACATTTTTTAAAACGGCGAAACGAACGCTGCGCTTTGATCGGCTATTCTTAACAGGAGGTCATTATTATGAACATTATTTTTGATATAGGCATGGTGCTTGCGGATTTCCGCTGGCAGGACTACTGCCGTGATCTGGGATTTTCCGAGGATGTTGTCGCTGTATTCGGCGAAAGAATGATAAATGACGCAATATGGGACGAATTCGATCTGTCCATAATCCCCCATGAGGTACTTATCGACAAGATAGGCGGACGTTTTGCCGACCATAAGAAGGAATACGCTCTGTTTTGGAAGGACATAACAGATCTTGTTGTGCCGTTCGGATATTCCGATGAGTGGCTGAAAGAACTGAAAGCGAAGGGACACAATATTTATCTGCTGTCAAACTATCCGAAATTTATGTTTGAGGAACATTCAAAGCGTTGGGATTTTCTGAAATATACGGACGGACGGGTGGTTTCGCACGAATATCATGTGATGAAGCCCGACCCGATTATTTATAATATTTTGCTGCAGAAATACGGACTTGCTCCCGAAGAGTGCGTTTTCATTGACGACCGCGAGGTGAACATAAAAGGTGCGCAGGACTGTGGTATCAAGGGGATACTTTTTACCGGCTATGAAGAAGCAAGGGAAAAGCTTTCGGAGATCATTGAAAACTGAATGAATAGTCTTTGCGCGGCAATATACTCCTAAACACCAATAAAATACAGGAAAAATCTGAGCCGAAATCCAACATAAAGTTGTTTTCAACAACTCACTGTTTTCAACAGTTACAAGATTGTCGGC